>JAYVXE010000172.1:0-1913 GCA_043785395.1 Burkholderiaceae bacterium
TCAAAAAAAACGACGCCAGGGTGATTTTGCGTAAGTCCTAATTGTAAGAAATTCATGTTGTTACCCGTTCCTACCTCCCCCAGTGCCGTGGCTTTGTACTGGGATTTCGAAAATTTGCACGCCAGTTTGTGCGATGCCCGCCAAGAAGGCGTGTATGCCAAGCCGGACAATCGCTTTAAAGTGCAAGAACCGTTGCTTGATGTCGCCTCAATCGTGAATTTGGCGGCCTCGTTCGGGCCTTTGGCGATCAACCGTGCTTATTGCAACTGGCAGTACTTTGGCCGTTACCGCGATGCCTTGTTGCAACACTCCATCGAGCTGGTGCAGTTGTTCCCGCCCGGTGGTACGGCCAAAAATGGAGCCGACATCCGCTTGTGCCTGGACGCGCTGGAGGACGTGGCGCGTTTTGCCCAGATCGGCACGGTGGTGGTGGTGGGGGGCGACAGCGATTTCATGCCGGTGTCGCAAAAAATCAAGGCCACCGGACGCCGTTTGGTTGGCATTGGCGCGCGCCGCTCGACCAATGAGTACTGGGCCCGCAGCTGCCACGCCTTCCACTACTACGACGATATGGAGACTGTGGTCTATGACGCCGGGTCGGCGTTTTACGGCGCGTGAGTGGGCGCGGCGACTGTGGGACTGATGGGGGGCAATCCATGTCTATGAAAAACAAGCATGAATCGGGTGGTTTGGTGTATTCGACGCAGGCTGGGCGGATGTGTCCGGCCTGCCGCCAAGCGACGGCGCAATGCCGGTGCAAGTCACTCTCGGCCAAGCCGGTGGGCGACGGCGTGGTGCGCATCACGCGCGAGACCAAGGGGCGCGGCGGCAAAGCCGTAACGCTGGTTAAGGGTTTGCCTCTGGACGCCGTGCAGCTTGCGACGCTGGGCAAACAGCTTAAGGCCGCATGCGGCAGTGGTGGCACGGTCAAAGACGGTGTGATCGAAATCCAGGGCGAACACGGCGAACGGGTGCTGCAAGTGCTGCAAACCATGGGCTACAGCGCCAAACGCGCCGGTGGCGGGGCTTGACGAGGTGCCGCTGCTGTCCATGAAGCCAGAGCAGCTCCAGCAGCTGGTCAGCCGGGCCATGCCTTTTGGCAAATACCAAGGCCGCGTGCTGGCCGATTTGCCAGGGGACTACCTGCGCTGGTTTGCCCGTGAAGGCTTTCCCCCTGGCGAGCTGGGCCGTTTGCTGGCCTTGATGAACGAGATCGACCACAACGGGCTGGCCCACTTGCTGGCGCCCTTGCGCCGCTCGCTGCCGCCTTGATGCCGTCTTGAGCCCGTTGGGGCGGCTGGCCGCAGGCGGCGGCTTTCTACAATAGCCGCTATGTTTGTCCATCTTCGCCTCCATACTGAATTTTCCGTCGTTGACGGCACCAACCGCATTCCCGAGGCCGTCCAGCAGGCCGCGCAGGATGGCCAGCCAGCGCTGGCCATCACCGATTTGAACAATCTGTTTGGGGCCATCAAGTTTTACCGCGCAGCACGGGGCAAAGGCCTCAAGCCCTTGATCGGGGCCGAAATCCTGCTCGAAGGCCTGGGCAAAGACCCGGCGGTGCTGTCGCGGATTGTGCTGCTGGTGCAAGACCGCCAGGGCTACCTTAATTTGTCCGAATTGCTGGCACGGCTGTGGACGCAAAACACCGGCAAGGCGCAGGCCGTGTGCCGGCTGGCCTGGTTGCAAGAGCTCAATGCCGGGCTGATTGCCTTGTCGGGCGCACAGGCTGGCCCGGTGGGCCAAGCGCTGCTGCAAGGCGATGCTGAGCGGGCGACGACCTTGGCCTTGCAGTTGGCGGGGCTGTTCCCGCACCGTTTCTACATGGAGTTGCAGCGGGCCGACCGGGTCGATGACGAGGCCCATGTGGTGGCGGCAGTGCAGTTGGCGGCCCGGCTCAAGTTGCCGGTGGT
>JAYVXE010000173.1:0-6486 GCA_043785395.1 Burkholderiaceae bacterium
CCATGCGATGGGCAAGAAGCGCGCGCGGCCGAAAGAGGCGGTGGTTTATGCGACGCAGTCGATCCACAAACTGCTGGCCGGCATCAGCCAGGCCAGCCAAGTGCTGGTGCAAGACTCGCAGAGCACGCAGCTTGACCGCCCGCTGTTCAACGAGGCCTACCTGATGCACACCAGCACCAGTCCGCAGTACAGCATCATCGCCAGCTGCGATGTGGCGGCCGCCATGATGGAGCCGCCCGGCGGCACGGCACTGGTGGAGGAGAGTATTTTGGAGGCGCTCGACTTTCGCCGCGCCATGCGTAAGATCGACGAAGAGTACGAAGCCGACTGGTGGTTCAAGGTCTGGGGCCCTGAGAAAATTGGTGAAGAAGGCATGGTTCGGGCCGATGACTGGGTGCTTACGAGCGACGCCAACAGCCGCAAAAAAGGCGCTAAGTGGCACGGTTTTGGCGAAATCGCTGACGGCTTCAACATGTTGGACCCAATCAAGTCAACCATCGTCACGCCCGGCCTGGACTTGAACGGCAAGTTTGCCAAGACCGGCATTCCGGCCAGCATCGTCACCAAGTTTTTGGCAGAGCACGGTGTGGTGGTGGAGAAAACCGGCCTCTACAGCTTCTTCATCATGTTCACCATCGGCATTACCAAGGGCCGCTGGAACACCTTGTTGACGGCCTTGCAGCAGTTCAAGGACGACTACGCGCGCAACCAGCCGATGTGGCGCATCCTGCCCGAGTTCTGCCACAAGCACCCACGCTATGAAAAAATGGGGCTGGCCGACCTCTGCCAACACGTGCACAACCTGTACGCCAAATACGACATCGCCCGGCTCACCACCGAGATGTATTTGAGCGACCTGACGCCGGCCATGAAACCCAGCGACGCCTACGCCCACATTGCCCTGCGCAAGACCGAGCGGGTTCCTGTCGATGCCTTGGAGGGCCGCACAACAGTTGGGCTGATCACGCCCTACCCGCCCGGCATTCCGCTGTTGATTCCCGGCGAAGTGTTCAATAAAAAAATCGTGGATTACCTGAAGTTCGCACGCGAATTCAACGCCCAATGCCCAGGCTTTGAGACCGACATCCACGGCCTGGTCGAAATCAAGGACGCCGAGGGCAAGCGCAGCTATTACGCCGACTGCGTCCAAGGCTGAAGCCTCCAAAATAGGGCGGCCTGCGCCCAACCCACCGCAGCGCCCCTGGCACAATCCAAGGCTTTGTCTTGATAGAAGGAAACCATGGAAGCAATTCAACCCGGCGACAACGTCAGTCCGGTTACCGCAATGGGTGTTACCGCTGTGCATGAGGTGGCCGGCATTGTGCTGCGGCTGCGCTCCATCAGCGCCACCGACCAGCCGCTGGAGCAGGCCCAGCAAAGCCCTAACTACATCCTCCAAAGCGCCCAGGCGCGCCAGCTCGGCGAGAGCCTGCTCAAGGCGGCCGAGCTGATCGAGCGGGTTGCCGCCGCCAACCAGAGCGACGCCTAAGCCGCAGCGGCCTGCGCGCACGGCCTGACCAGGCCAGCCCATCACAGGAGACCCCATGGCCTATTGCCCGAGCCTGCGTACAACGCGCACCACCCTGTGCCTGGGCGCGCTCGCCGCCCTGCTGGGGGCCTGTGCCAATCCCAATACAAGCAGTACAAGCAACACGACCAACGTCCTTGGCCGGGCCGCCAACCAGCCCGAGGCCGCGTCCGGCTACCAGGCCAAGCCGGGCTGGGCCAGCACCCGCTTTGCGGTGGCCGCAGCCAACCCGCTGGCAACCGAGGCCGGCTACCAGATACTGCGCGCCGCAGGCTCGGCGGTGGACGCCGCCATTGCCGTGCAAATGGTGTTGACCCTGGTCGAGCCGCAGTCCAGCGGCATTGGTGGCGGGGCCTTTTTGCTGCACTTCGACGGGAAAGACGTGCAGGCCTTTGATGGGCGTGAGACCGCCCCGGCAGGCGCGACCGAAAAACTCTTTACCAAGGACGACGGCACGCTGATGGCGTTCAAAGATGCCGTGGTTGGTGGCCGCTCGGTGGCCACCCCCGGCACCCTGCGGGTTTTAGAGCTAGCGCACCAACAGCACGGCAAACTCCCCTGGCGCGATCTCTTTCAGCCCGCCATTGCGCTGGCGGAGCAAGGCTTTTTGATCAGCCCACGGCTGCACGCCGTACTGGCGTCCGAGCAGCAGCTGCGGCAAGACCCGGTCGCTGCCGCTTACTTCTACCAAGCCGATGGCCAAGCTTGGCCGGTCGGCCACAGGCTTCGCAACCCGGCACTGGCAGCCGTGCTGCGCCAGCTGGCCGAACACGGACCGAAAGCGTTTTACGAAGGCGCGCTGGCACAGGCCATCGTCGACAAAGTACAAAACCACCCAAGCAATCCCGGCAGCCTGAGCCTGGCCGATTTGGCCGGCTACCGCGCCATCGAGCGCGCACCGCTGTGCACCGACTACCGGGTCCAGCAGCGCGACTACCGTCTGTGCGGCTTTCCGCCGCCCAGCTCAGGCGCGATCGCCATCGGGCAAATTCTGGGCATGCTCCAGCACACCGAGGCGGGCCAACTGCCGCTTGCGTCCAGCGCCCAAGGCCCGCTGCCCAGCGCCCAGTGGCTGCACCTCTACACCGAAGCGTCCCGCCTGGCCTTTGCCGACCGCGCCCAGTACCTTGGCGACCCGGATTTTGTCGTGCCGCCTGCGGGCGACTGGCGCAGCCTGCTCGAGCCCGCCTATTTGGCGGCGCGCAGCCAACTGATTGACCAAACGCCCGCTGGCCGCAGCATGCAGACCGCCAAGCCGGGCACACCGCTAGGCCGGCAAAGCAGCTACGCGCGGATGGCCGATCAGCCCGAATACGGCACCTCGCACATCTCCATCATCGACGCAGCAGGCCAGGCGCTGGCGCTGACCACCACCATCGAGAGCCAGTTTGGTGCGGGCCAGATGGTGCAAGGCTTTTTGCTCAACAACGAGATGACCGACTTCAGCTTTGCCGCCGCCGATGCCAACGGCCGCCCCACGGCCAACCGGGTTCAGCCCGGCAAACGCCCACGCTCGTCGATGAGCCCAACGCTGGTGTTCGAGCGCGACAGCGGCCAGCTGCTGATGAGCGGCGGCAGCCCCGGCGGCGCGGTGATCATCCACTTCACCGCCAAGCTGCTCTACGGCACGCTGAACTGGGGCTTGAACGCGCAACAAGCGATCAACCTGCCCAACTTCGGCTCCCTGGGCGGCCCTACCCTGCTGGAAGAAAACCGCTTCCCCCAAGCCACCGTCAACAGCCTTCGCGCACGCGGCCACATGGTGCGCGAACAAGCCCTCACCAGCGGTCTGCAAGCGATCCAAAAAACCCCGAACGGATTTTTTGGTGGCGCCGACCCGCGCCGTGAAGGCCTGGTGATGGGTGACTGATTTTTTTATTTAAGAAAAACAAGGTCCTAGCGCTTACTGGCAAACAAAAGATAGCTATTAAATGTATAGCAATCAGCAAAACCTGCCCCAACCCAGCGCAGGGCGTGCCGCGCGCCGTGAATTCCTGCGCCAAGCGCTGCTGGCGGCCAGCGCCAGCAGCCTGCCACGCTGGGCCAGCGCCAGCCCCAAGCTGTACGCCAACCCGTTCACGATGGGCGTGGCCAGTGGCTCGCCCCAAGCCGACGGCATGGTGCTCTGGAGCCGACTGGACGCCGCCAGCCTGGCGCCGGGCCTGACGCCCACGCACCCGGCAGCCGCGCCGGTCAGCGTGCACTGGCAAGTCGCGCACGACCCAGGGTTTCGCCAACCCGTGCGCAGCGGCCAGGCCCAGGCCCTGCCCGCGCTCGGCTACAGCGTGCACGTCGAACTCCAAGGTCTGGCCCCCGACCGCTGGTACTACTACCGCTTTTTGCTCGGCGACGCCACCAGCGCCGTTGGGCGCACGCGCAGCCTGCCGCTGGCGCAAACACAGGCACAGCGGCTGCGCTTTGCCTTCGCCTCGTGCCAACGCTGGGAGCACGGCCACTACGCGGCCTGGCGCCACCTGTGCGCCGAGTCGCTGGACCTGGTGGTCTTTCTTGGCGACTACATCTACGAATACGCCAGCCCGCAGCAGCCCCCCAGTTGGCCGCTGGTACGCCGCCACGCACTGCGCACGGCCAGCAGCCTGGACGACTACCGCGACCGCTACGCGCTGCACCGCAGCGACCCCGACCTGCAAGCCGCCCACCAGCACTGCCCCTGGCTCCTCACCTGGGACGACCACGAAGTGCAAAACGACTACGCCGCGCTGCACGGCCAAAGCCGGGCTGGCAACTTTGCCCAACAGCGCGCCGCCGCCTACCAAGCGTTTTACGAAAACATGCCACTGCGCGCCAGCGTCCTGTTGCACGGCACCGCCGGACTGGGTCAAAGTGGTGCCGTGCAAGTGGTGCAGCGCTGCGCCTTTGGCAACCTGGCCCACTTCCATGTGCTCGACACCCGCCAGCACCGCAGCCTCCAGGCCTGCCGCGACCCAACCAGCGGCGCCGGATCGATCAAACCCAGCGACTGCCCCGAGCTCGACCTGCCCACGCGCAGCCTGCTCGGCCCGGCCCAGGAAAAGTGGCTGGCCCAAGGCTTGGCACAAGACGCGCGCCAGCAAACGCGCTGGAGCGTGCTGGCGCAGCAAACCCTGTTTTCGCAGCGCAACTTTCGCCAAGCGCCCAACGCCTTGTTCAGCAGCGACGGCTGGGACGGCTACCCGGCAGCCCGCCAGCGGCTGCTCCAAACCTTGCAGCAACAGCGCCCGCGCAATGCGGTCTTCATCGGCGGCGACATCCACCAAAACTACGTCTGCCAAGTCAAGGCCGACTTCCAACGCCCAGACTCCCCCACCCTGGCCAGCGAGTTCTGCGGCACCTCGATCAGCTCGCGCTCCAACACCACGCAGACCAAGGTCGACGGCGTCGCCCGGCGCAACCCCCACGTGCTGCTGGCCAATTGCGAACACCGGGGCTACGCCGTCGTCGACCTCACGCCCGGCAGCTGGCGCACCACCCTGCGGGTGCTCGACGACGCCACCCAAAGCGAGGCCAAGATCAGCACCCTGGCCCGCTTTGGCGTCGAAGACAGCCGACCAGGGCCTGTGCGGCTGGACTAGCCCGCGCTAACTTTGGCATTAACTGTCATGCATGGGCCAAGCACCACCGAGCGATGAAACCGCGCAGCAAGACGAGACGAGCGCGCCGCCCCCAGTGCACCCGTGGATCTGGCTCTGCCAGGCCACTAGGTGCGCCCCCTTGAGAGGGGGCGAGCGCCGCAGGCGCGACAGGGGTGTTTCACGTTAACAGGCGCCAAACAGCATGGCCGTCGCGGCTTGCTAGACGGAAAAATACCAAAATATCCATCCGGGAATATCCGTAGCTGTAAGCCTTAATAGGCCACTTCGCCGGGGCTAGACTGGCGCATGCACCCACGACCATCGCCATGCTGCGCTTTTTGCTAACCCGGCTCAGCCTGATCATCCCAAGCTTTTTAGGCATGACGCTGCTGGCGTTTTTCCTGATCCGCTTGGTGCCGGGCGACCCGATTGAAACCCTGGCCGGCGAGCGCGGCATCGACCCCGAGCGGCATGCCGCGCTGCGCAAGGAATACGGCCTCGACCGCCCCGTGTGGCTCCAGTACGTCAGCTACATCACCCGGCTGCTGCATGGCGACCTGGGTAAATCCATCATCACGCAAGAGTCCGTGCTGAGCGAGTTCTTGGCCCTGTTCCCGGCCACGGTCGAGTTGGCGCTGGCGGCCATCCTGCTGGCGCTGCTGATTGGTATTCCAGCCGGCCTCATCGCCGCCGTCAAACGCAACACATGGCTCGACCACGGCGTCATGGGCATTTCGCTCACGGGCTACTCGATGCCGATTTTTTGGTGGGGCTTGCTGCTGATTTTGCTTTTTTCGGTGCAGCTCGGCTGGACCCCGGTGTCGGGCCGGATCGCCGTGCAGTACTACATCGAACCCCGCACCGGCCTGTTGCTGATCGACAGCCTACTGTCCCAACAGCCAGGCGCGTTGCGCTCAGCCGCCGCACACCTGGTGCTGCCGGCGGTGGTGTTGGCAACCACCGCGCTGGCCGTGATTGCCCGCATGACGCGCTCGGCAATGCTGGAGGTCTTGGGCGAGGACTACATCCGCACCGCCCGCGCCAAGGGACTGTCCGAGCTGCGCGTGGTCGGCTTGCACGGCCTGCGCAATGCCTTGATACCGGTGGTGACCGTGATTGGACTGCAAGTCGGCGTGCTGTTCACCGGGGCCATCCTGACCGAAACCATTTTCTCGTGGCCGGGTGTGGGCAAGTGGTTGATCGAGGCGATTAGCCGGCGCGACTACCCGGTGTTGCAAGGCGGCATGCTGCTGTTGGGCAGCATCGTGATGGCCGTGAATCTGCTGGTCGATCTGACCTACGGCTGGATCAACCCCCGCATCCGGCATGCCCATTAACCTAGAAACCGCAGTTGACCGCTTGTTTTCTTCTGGAGCGCCGCATGGA
>JAYVXE010000174.1:0-1905 GCA_043785395.1 Burkholderiaceae bacterium
CGGCGTCAAGGTGGGTGACAAATGCCTGGTCTGCAGCTGGATTGGCTGCGGAGAGTGCGCATTTTGCAAAGACGGTGAAGAGCACTTGTGTACCGCCCCACAGTTTCTCGGTGTGAACCAGGATGGTGGCTATGCTGACCATATCGTGGTGCCGCACGCCCGCTACCTGATTGATCTCAAGGGCATTGATCCAGTCGCTGCCGCGCCGCTGGCCTGTTCCGGTTTGACAACCTTCAGCGCCCTGAAAAAAGCCGGCCCGCGCCTGGGCCGCGACCCCATCGTCATCGTGGGCGCGGGCGGCCTTGGCCTGATGGGGCTCAACCTTCTGAAGATCATGGGCGGCAAGGGTGCGGTGGTGGTGGAAATCGATGCGCAAAAGCGGGCTGCTGCGCTTGAAGCTGGCGCTATCGCCGCCATAGATCCCAAGGCGCCCGATGTGGACAAACAAATTCGCAAAGCCGTTGGCGGGCCGATTTACTTTGTGCTCGATCTGGTGGGCAGCGGCGAAACCGCCGCCCTCGGCTTCAGGCTGCTGGACAGGGGCGGCAAGCAGGTGATCGTTGGTTTGTTTGGGGGTGCGATGTCCCTGTCGTTGCCCATGGTAACCATGCGCGCTGTCACGATACACGGCAGCTATATCGGCAGTCCTGCCGAGTTGCGTGAGCTGGTGCGCCTGGTTCAATCCGCCGGTTTGCCAAAAATCCCGCTGGATCGGCGCCGCCTGGAAGACGCCAACGCTGCGTTGACAGATCTGCGCGGTGGACGCGTGATGGGCCGTGTGGTGTTGATTCCCTGATGGCATAAGCGGGGCCGTACACATGCCTTTACATCCCTTTGTGCAAAAGATGATGGACGCGGCGCGCGATGCCGGTCGTCCTGCGCTATCGAGCGGCTCGCCGCAGCAGGCCCGCGATTTGGTCGCCAGTGGCCGAACCGCGCTTGGTCCCGGCCCCGAAGTGGGCGAGGTCTCCGACATCACCGTGCCTACCAGGGCAGGTTCCGTCGCTGCCCGCTTTTACCGCTCCAAAAATCAGGAGCATGGACTGGTGGTTTATTTTCATGGCGGCGGCTGGGTCTGCGGCACGCTGGATGACTACGACATTCTGGCCCGCAACCTGGTCCATCACAGTGATTGCGCTTTATTGCTGGTCGATTACCGGCTTGCACCCGAGTTTCCATTTCCTGCCGGGCTGGAAGATGCCGAAGACGCCATCACCTGGGCAGCGCTCGAAGGCGAGCGGCTGGTCGGGCGTCGCCTGCCTTTGGCGGTTGGTGGCGACAGCGCCGGGGCAAACCTGGCAACCGTGGCACTTGGCACCTTGCGCGGGAAAGTTGACTGTGCATTGCAATTGTTTTTTTACCCGGTTACCGACTCAAATACCGAACGAGCCAGCTATCTGGCCCATGCAGACGGATTGCCCTTGACCCGCACGGATATGCAGTGGTTTTTCACGCACTACGCGCCGCAAGCGCTTTGGGCCGACCCCCGGATATCGGCCTTGCGCCAAACGGAACTTGCAGGCAGTCCGCCGACCTGGATTGCTACAGCCGAATACGACGTGCTGCGGGATGAGGGCGAAGACTACGCGCGTCGGTTAAGCGAGGTCGGCGTAGCGGTGCAATTGCGTAGGGCGGAGGGCTTGGCGCATGGCTTCGCCCGGCTGTCAAATTTGCTTGAACCGGTTGCCGGGCTGCTCAATGACGCTGGCACAGCCATCAAGCTTCATTGCGTTGCGCACCAGGTCAATACTACTTCGTGAAATTTCCAAACCGAGAGACAGAAATGCCCCAAGACAAGCAAACCACACGCGCGAATCCCGACACGGCCTCTTACGACGCGGTAGTTGTGGGAGCCGGCTTTGCCGGCCTGTACATGCTGTACCGGCTGCACCAGCTCGGGATGCG
>JAYVXE010000175.1:0-19259 GCA_043785395.1 Burkholderiaceae bacterium
CCGCTATGGGCCTGCAAAGTCGGTAAAAAATGGACCGCTGCGGCGCCATTGCAGCCGATGTCCCCGAAAGTCCGACAGGCTCCTAGGCATTTTCCCGCAGACCGTACTCCCAGTACGGCTGGTCAAAAAAACGACGCCGGGGCGGTTTTGCGTAAGTCCTAAGCTGTATGTATTGATGCATCTGCGCACCCTCAAGGGGTTGGCGACGTCAGCTGGCGCGCCATGCGAATCGCCGCGATCAGGCTGGCTGCGTCGGCCTGGCCGGTGCCGGCAATGTCAAAGGCGACTCCGTGGTCGGGGCTGGTGCGCACCAAGGGCAGGCCCAGTGTCACGTTCACGCCCTGCTCTACGCCCAAATATTTGACCGGGATCAAGCCCTGGTCGTGGTACATCGCCAGCACCACATCAAACTCGCCCCGCTGCGCGGCCTTGGCGCGGGCGCGCATGAACACCGTGTCGGGTGAAAACGGCCCGTGCACGTCAAGCCCCTCGGCCCTGGCCTGCGCAATGGCGGGCGCGATCACGCGCACCTCCTCGTGCCCAAACAAGCCGCCCTCGCCCGCATGCGGGTTCAGCCCGGCCACCGCAATCCGAGGCGGGCGCCCCAGCAGCGGCGTCAATGCCTGCTGCGTAATGCGCAGCGTCTGCAAGACCTGCGGCAAGCTCACGGCCTCGATGGCCTCCCGCAACGACAGGTGGATGCTGACCAAAACGACGCGCAGCTCGTCGTTGGCCAGCATCATGCGCACCGGCAACTCGGCCAGCGTGCAGCCCACAAATGCCGCCGCCTGCGCCTGTAGCAACTCGGTATGTCCGGGATAACCCGCGTATGGCGCACCGGCTGCGGCCAAGGCCTCTTTGTGCAGGGGCGCCGTCACCAAGGCGGCAATCTCACCGCGCAGCGCCGCCTGTGCGGCCCAGCGCACGCTGTCGCCAGCCCAGCGCCCGGCCACGGCGCTGATCTGCCCCATCGGCGGCAGCGGCATGGCCTGCGCCGCAACTTGCAGCACCGCCAGGCAGCGCGGCGGCAGCGCGGCCAGCGCTTGCAGGCTGCTGATTTGCAGCACCGGCCAGGGCACGGCGCCGCTGCGGGCCGCGCCAACGTGGTGCGCCGCGCGCCGCAGCACGCCGACATCGCCGACCACAAAGCAGCCCTGCGTCAGCTCTGGCGCGTCACGAAAGGCCTTGACGATGGTCTCGGGGCCAATGCCGGCAGCGTCGCCCTGGGTGATTGCCAAAGGCAGTGCAGTCCGCAACAAGTGCGGCGCAGGCGTCAAAATGGGTGCGGCCATGCGCTATTCCTCAAGCTGCGGCCTCAGGCCGGATTAGGGATGTCGATGAACTGGTGCACCAGCCCCAACTCGGCCGCCACCTGCGCCGCCAGCGCGCCTGCGCCGTAGCGTTCGGTCGCGTGGTGGCCGCCTGCCACATAGGCAACGCCCATTTCGCGCGCGAGATGGGCCTGGGGTTCGGAGATTTCACCGGTGAGGAAGGCATCGGCCCCGGCGGCGATGGCAGGCTCAAAATAGCTTTGCGCGCCGCCGCTACACCACGCCATCCGTTTGATAGCGCCAGTTTCTTTGCCCACCAGCGTTACCTTTCTTTTCAAAACAGATTCCACATGCTGGGCCAACTGGGCGGGGTCGGCATAGTCGACCGCCGCCAGGCAGCCCAAATCCTGCGCCCCAAAATGGCTGTGGGCGACCCAGCCCAGTTGCTGGCCGAGCTGGGCGTTGTTGCCCAGCGATGCATGTGCATCCAGCGGCAGGTGGTAGGCGAAGAGGTTGATGTCGTGCGCCAGCAACAGCTGCAAGCGCTGCTTCATCCAGCCGTTGATGCAGCCGTCTTGGCCGCGCCAAAACAGGCCGTGGTGGACAAAAATCGCGTCGGCCTGAACCGCAATCGCGGCCTCGATCAAAGCCCGGCTGGCGGTGACGCCCGAAACAATGCTGCCAATGCGCTCGCGGCCCTCAACCTGCAAGCCATTCGGGCCGTAATCGGTGAAGCGCGCTGGCTGCAACAAGGCGTCAAACGCCTTCAGCAAAGTAGGACGGGTGGTGTACATGGCCGCGATTGTCTCAGGCTGGCAGGGGCCGCACGCAATACAGCACAACGGGATACTGCTATCTGGGAGAATAGCCCGGCGCCGTGCCAGCACCGCTGCTGCGCAGTCCCGCAAAACCCTCCTTCACTTCCCCCGCCCCTCCATGAAACGTCTTTGGTTGTTGTTCGCACAGGCCGTCACCGTCCTGCTGGCCGCCTACTTCGTCGTCGCCACACTCCAACCCAGCTGGCTGCAGCAACGCCCGGCCCGGCCCGGCCTGGCGCTGATCGAGGCCGCCCCGAGCGGCTTGGCCGCGTTGGGCGCCGCGCCTCCAATGCCTGGCAGTTTCAGCGCCGCCGCCCAAAAAGCCGCGCCCGCCGTGGTCAGCATCAACACCAGCAAGTCCGCCGTGCCCAACCAGCGCTCGGACGACCCTTGGTTCCAGTTCTTCTTCGGCGACCAAGCCCAGCCGGGCCAACAGCCACAGTCCGGCCTGGGCAGCGGCGTCATCATCAGCGCCGAGGGCTACATCCTCACCAACAACCATGTGGTGGAAGGTGCAGACGACATCGACGTCGTGCTCACCGACGGCCGCCACGCCCGGGCCAAGGTCATTGGCACCGACCCCGACTCCGACCTGGCCGTGCTCAAAATCGCGCTCGACCGGCTGCCGGTGATCGTGCTCGGCAACTCCGAGCAGCTCTTGGTCGGCGACCGCGTGCTGGCCATTGGCAACCCCTTTGGCGTCGGCCAAACCGTCACCAGCGGCATTGTCAGCGCGCTCGGGCGCAACCAGCTCGGCATCAACACGTTTGAGAACTTCATCCAAACCGACGCCGCCATCAACCCCGGCAACTCGGGCGGTGCCCTGGTCGACGTAGACGGCAAGCTGCTCGGCATCAACACCGCCATCTACTCGCGCTCGGGTGGCAACATGGGCATAGGCTTTGCCATTCCGGTCTCGACCGCCAAACAAGTGCTGGAGAGCATCGTGGCGCAAGGCGAAGTTCAGCGCGGCTGGATCGGCGTCGAGCCCAGTGATTTGTCGCCCGAACTGGCCGAAACCTTCGGCGTCAAGGCAAGCGCCGGCGTCATCATCACCGGCGTGCTGCAAAACGCCCCGGCCGCGCTGGCCGGCCTTCGCCCCGGCGACGTGATCACCAAGGTTGGCGAGAAGAACATTGGCAATGTGCAAGAGCTGCTGTCGCATGTCGCCGCCCTCAAGCCCGGCGTCCCGGCCCGCTTTCAGCTGCTGCGCCGCAACCAAAGCCTCACGCTGGAGATCACGCCCAGCCAGCGCCCCCGGCCCAAGCGGGCCGCCCCCTGAGCGACTCAGCCCTGCGCTGGCTGGCGCAGCACATACGCGTCTTGGTGGTTCCAAAAATGCAGCGGCGCCTGGTGAATCAAGCACTCAGCGCCCATGTTTTGGGCGATCTGCGCCTGCACAAACGCCGCCGAAGTAAAGGCCGTGCCGTACTCCTGCACATCAATCGCCTGCGACTCACTTGACGGCGCAAAATAAAACCCCTCGCCGTCCAGCGTCACCTGCTGGCGCCGGGCCGCCTCCTCACCGTGGGTCGAGAACACCAGCACGCCGCCGGGCGCCACACAGGCGTACAGGCAATTCAGCCAATGCGTCCACGTGCGGCGCGGCAAATGGCTGAACAAGGACAGCACAAAAACCACGTCATAGCGCTGTGGCCACACCACCTCCTGCGCCTGGGTGGACGACAAAAAACCCTGTACGCCAAAACGGCTGCGGGCAAAGTCCACAGCACCCGGCACCAGATCGGACACCGTCACCCGGTGCGCCCCAAGCGCCTTCACCAAATGGCGCGTGAAGCGGCCATGGCCACTGGCAAATTCCAAAAAGTGCGCGCTCTTCAGCAAGGGCCGCTGCACCGTCTCTAGCAACAGCATCAGCTCGGACAGCGTGCGCCAGCCATCGGCCAAATAATCGCGCAGCGGATTGCTGCTGGTGGGGTGGCCGGCAAAGAAATGAAAAATATCATCGTCCGGCGCAATCTCGCACTCCAGCCCCAACATGGTCCGAAACGCGCCCTCCAGCTGGTGTTGCTCCATCACATTGTGGGCCGCCAACCGCGTTGCCGGATGCGCCCGTGCGCGCAGCAAAGCAGCGCTGGCCAGCGCCAGCTCGCCTCGGGCCAGATGCCATTGGCCAAGGGCCAAGTCGTCAGCGCAGCTGGAAGTCGTGGAGATCGTGGGGGTAGTGGAAATCGTGGGGGTAGTCGCTGTAGCCATAAAGAAGTAAAAATTTTAATAAAATAAGAGCATCAAGCGCTTGATTACATTCAATTTAACAATAAAACATTGCTGAAACGCCATAAATCAAGCGCTAGCAGCTATCAAATATAGGTATCAAGCCCACGTATGCGGTAAACGCACCAAACCCGGCATCAACGTAGGTGAAACCCAGCGGAAATGCAAAAACTGGTACCACTGCTCGTACACCACCAAACCACTGGCATCGAACAGGTAAGCGCTCACCACATAGTCGCCACTGTGCAAAGGCAGGTTCGCAAACCGCAGCACCGAGCGCCAACTGCCGTCCTCCTGGCGCACCGGCAGCGCACCCTCTTCGTGGGTCGCCAGCGAGGTAATGCCAACGCCGTGCGACTGCTCAATCATGAAGCCAATGTTTGGCCGCTCAGCCCCCAGGCCGCGCACCACCAGGGTGACGACCAAATCCGGGCTGTCGAGCAAACCCGGCACCGCCGCATCCGCCGACGGCAGCAGGTTCGCCAACGTCACAGCCACAATCCGCGCCACGCCCGCCTCCGGCGCAGAGGTAGGTAAAGATGCAGATGTGGATGCAGGTGCAGGTGCAGGTGCAGCCAGCGGCAATGCCTCAGCCGGCGCCTCAATTTTTGCCTCAGCCTGCGCCTCAGCCACATTGCGCCGGCGCGTATGCACCTCGTACGCACCCAACACCGCCTCGGTCGCCCCAAACTCCATCACCCGCCCACCGTCCAGCCACAGCGCCACATCGCACAAATGGCGGATGTGGTACGGGCTGTGAGAGCAAAACAAAATCGTGCAACCCTGCTCACGAAACGCCATGATGCGCTCGATGCATTTCTTCTGAAAATGCTGATCCCCCACCGCCAAGGCCTCGTCAATGATCAGCAGCTCGGGCGCCACCGCCGTCACCAGCGCAAACGCCAGACGCACGCTCATGCCCGAAGAATAGGTTTTGACCGGCCGCTCGATCGCGTCTCCCAGCTCGGAAAAGGCAATGATGCTGGCCTCCAACGCCGCCATCTGCGGCGCCGTAATACCGATCAAACTGCCGCCAAAATACAAATTGTCGCGGCCACTGAAATCGGGGTGAAAGCCCGCGCCCAGCTCCAAAATCGCCGTCACCCGGCCCAGCCGGCTGAGCTTCCCGGTGGACGGCTGCACCGTCCCGGCCATCAACTTGAGCAAGGAACTCTTGCCCGCACCGTTGTCGCCAATCACACCCAGGCATTGCCCGCGTTGCAGCGAAAAAGACACATCCTGCAGCGCCCAATGGCTGCGGTGGTAAGCCCGCCCAGTGAGCAAAGCCTTGAGCCGCTGGCGCGGTGAATCGTAGAGCCGGTACTCCTTGCCCAGGCCTTGTACATGTAGTACTGGTAGTACTGGTAGTACTGGTAGCACTGGCAACACGGGCCGCACTGGCGGCAAACTCGGCGCGGCGCTCACAACCAGTCCACCAGCTGCTCACGGCTACGCCGCAGCAACACATCCAGCACCAAGGCCAAGGCCACAATCCAGCCCAGCGCAGCCAGCCACACCGAAAGAGCCGGCCAAGCGCCCTGCAACAGCAGCGCCTGGTAGGCCATCACAAAAGCCGCCATCGGGTTCAACCACAACAGCCAGCGCCAATTTTCAGGAAACATCGTCAAAGGAAACAACACCGGCGACAGGTAAATCCCCACCGACAGCAAAAACCCCACCAACTGCACCGTGTCCCGCAAAGCCGCCGCCACAATCGCCAGCACATAGCCCAGCAACAAACCCAGCAACAGCTGCAACAACAGCAACGGCAGCAAACCCAGCAGCGCCGGCGCAAAGCCATGCACGGGCGCATAGGCCAGCGTCACCAACAGCAGCAGCGGGCCAAAAATCACACCACTGGCCAGCACCGCGCGCACCGGGAACAGCACCGGCGGCAAGGCGTTCTTTTGCAACACACCGCCAGCCTCGATCAAACTGTTCATGCCGCGCGACACGGCATCGCAAAACGCCATCCACGGCAAAGCACCCACCACCAAAAAAGCCCCCACCGAACGCGTCGGCGCGCCCGTGCCCAGCTTCATCGCAAACACCAGATCAAACACCAGGTAATAGGCCGCCACCGTCAGCAGCGGCTGCAAATAAGGCCAGGCCAAGCCGAGCGCCGTGCCACTGTGGCGACTGGCAACTTCGCGCTGCGTCATCACCCACACCAAGGCCCGAGCGCGCCACAAAGCGGCCACTTCTGTCGACAAAGCTTGCATCCAAACTTTCAAAAATGCCATTCGATACGGCAGTGCAGAAAGGCTTGCCATCCAAACCCGCAGCACCACGCCAAACAACAAGAGCGCACAGCAAAAATGCCGCGCAGCAAGCCGCACGGCACACAAAACTCGCAGTATAGAGGAGCACAACAGGCACAACACCTTGTTGCCCAAACCTCGCCACGCCGGCAACGCTAAAGGACACGGCACGGGCGCAACAACGAAAAAAAGGCGGGGAAAACCCCGCCTTTTTCAGTGCATTGCTGCAATCAAGCTAAGTGCTTACTTGGTGTAGCGGTGCGGGAAGGTCAGACCGAAGTTGCCCGATGTGCCAGCGCCCAAAGCGGGGTCAGCATTCGTCAGCTTCATGAAGGCAGCACCCATCACTGGCAGGCCCTTGCCCAGACCAGCGGTACCATTGCCCAGACCAGCGGTAGCGAAGGTAGCCCAACCATTGCTCGCGCCATTGCTCAAATCACCACGTGCAACCTTGGCACCCAGGCTCGAAACTTCATTGACGCCACCTGCGTTAAAGCTCCACACCGAAGCCTCGCCGCAGAAGGTCACGCCAGGAGCGACGGTTGGAGGAGGCATTGGGGACACGACAGACTCGTTGCCAGCGACAGAAGGCTCGTACTCAGAACGGTCGGTCCAAGTTTGGACAATGCCACTGACACAAATTTGACGCTTGCCGTTCACAAAAACGTTACCAACCGTTGGGCCGGCCGACAACGTGAAGTAGTTATTCAGCTGAACAGTATCAGCCGTTACAGCGCTGTAGTCCGTGAACACAGCATTACCGCCAGCGTAGTTGTACACCGTATTGTAACGACGCGTAGGCATGGAAACAACCCAGTCGGTGAGACCGGCAACACCATCGTCATTGACGAATTCGTTCTGGATGCTGGTGCGTGCCAAAGCTTCCGTCAGCTTTTCAGCCTGGTAGTACGAGCGCTGAGCCATGGAACTCGTAACGGTCGCGCTAGCCAGCACTACCGCAGGAAGAGCAGTACCGACGATGTTGGCATCCGCGTACGGTGTCGACAGGTCAGGCAAGTCAAAGTACTGGATAGGGTTGCCAGCGGTTCTGAACAAAGCATCGGCTGTTTCGTCCGTACCAGCGGCGGGCGTGCCATTGGCTTGCGGGAACAAGACCACATTGCCCAGAGCCGAAGCACCGGCTGTGTTTTGCGCCTGAACGGCAGCGGCAGCACCGCTCCACGAGCTGGCCTCAACCACGTTGAAAATCGACCAGTTGGCAAACAGCGTACCCGTTGGGTTGGCCAAGCCGAGGTTGGTTGCGCCCTGGGTCAGGGTGCCGTTCCAGCTCGTCACTTCGTTGTTGAACAAAGCATTCAAAGGACCGGTCGAGCAAGGCGCAACACCGTTCACGTGCTTGATAGCCGTAAACAATGGGTTCACCGTGCCGCCAACGATCACATCGCGAGCAACCGAAGTCACTTGGACGGCCGGCGAGCCCGTCATCACGGTAGCACCCGTCAATGGATCAGCAGGATTACCCAAACGGTACATTGGCGGAATGTCAGCCATGTTCAGGATTTCGACATAACCTTCACGCGTCTCACCATTGACATCGCTGGCGGTAGGATTGGTGCGGTAGGTCAGGAATTTACCCTTGCTGTTCAGGCCAGCTGGCAGGGTGCAGGAATTGTCAGGCGTGGTCAGAACCGAAGCGCCCGATGGATCCATGCTGATGTTGGCAGCCCACACGTCGCCAGGCGACAGGAAAACCTGGAAGTCCAACAAGTCATCCGAATTCGACGCACCGCGGAAACGAACCTTCACGGCCTTGCCGTTGATCATGTCAGTATTCACAACGTTGAGCAGCGTCATGTTGCCGCCCTGTGTCGAGAAGTAAGGAACGGTCAAGATGTGGCCAACCCCATCAGGGGAAACTGCCAACTTCGTTGCGGTCGCAAAATCACTGACTACAGCGGCAGAAACACCACCAGCCAAACCCATGCTACCGATCATTGCAGCAATGCTCAAAGAGAGAATATTTTTTCTCATGAAAACTCCAGTTAAAAAAGTTGGTGAGCGCATCCACCAAGATTGTTTACGCCCAAGAATGGTAGCACGGCAAACCAGAACCCCAAACGCAAAAGACGCTAAAAATCAGCCGTGTCGATCATTTACAACACGTTATTAAATTGCAACGTGTTGTAGAAATACAACTTACAGCTTTTTTGCAGCACATGTTTACTGACAACACACAACCCAAACATCCCATGCAACTTCATCATTCGCCGATGTATGCCCGTAATTCTGGCCCTTGCCGTACCCTACTAAGCATCCACGGCGGCCATCGTAGCAACGAAAGCTGTTTACGCCAAGGCTTTTGAAATTTCACATTTTTTATGCAGACACTGTGTCGCCCAAGAAATACGCAGCCCCCAGCCCATTCACTTCGCAAAATGCCAGCAAGTTGGCATTATTTGATCTTCGAAAACCACCACTGTCCGTCTTCCAGAACCCAGACTTCCTCCAACGCCGTAGCAATCGGCACGCTGCTGCGCCCAGGCAGCAGAGGACGCGCTTTAGCATCGATGACCACGGTGCATTCCTGCTCTGCGCAGAGCACAGAGAACACCTTCGCATCCATCAGCGTCACAACGTTGCCGAATTGGCCACGGTACGCATCCATCGTGGTCTTGGCACGGAACGCTGGAGTGGCGAACGGGTAGGCCGCATCAAAATCGCGCTTCACCAGCGCTTGCCAGCGGGCATCGGCACGCGCTTTAACCTGTGCTTCGGCAGCAGCTTCGGCGGCCGTGGGAATGCGTTGTGGCGGCGCAACAGGCGGCGCAGCCACCGCGCCGAGGCCGGGGCCCATGGCGGCCTCGGCGGCGGGCACGGCGGCGGGCACCGGCACCGGTGTCGGTGTGTCCGCTGCCGGCGGGGCAGCACAAGCGCCCAGGCCGCTGACGGCCAAAATGCCGCTCAGTGCAGCGTGTCTTGTGTACTGGCAAAAACTCATGGTGTACTAACTCCTTGACTAAAAGGTGGGGCGGTAATGCCGTGGGATTGCCGGGGTGCAGCCGTGCCACCTTGGCGCGGCTCCAACTGCCCGAAACTCGAAAAACTCTTCATCCGTGCCCGAACTTCGTCGCCAAGCTCACGTGCGTCCTCGTCGGAGCGCACGACACGCGGCGTCAGGATGACGAGGAGCTCGGTGCGGGTGGTGTTGACCCTGGTGTTGCGGAACAGCGCACCCAGGTAAGGGATGTCTTGCAGCAATGGCACACCGGACTTGGTGTCGGATGTGTTGTCCAAAATAATGCCGCCCAACACCAGGGTTTCGCCAGAGCGGACGGCAACCTTGGTGCCCAGCTGGCGCTGGCTGAAGGTGGGTTGGCCAGGGATTTTTTCCTCCCCGATGTTGGCGATGGTTTGGGCCAACTGCATGGTGACGATATTGCCCGCGTTCACCGAGGGCGTGACTTGCAGGTTGACGCCGGTGTCTTTGTACTGGTAGGTGGTGACGGTATTGAGCGTGCCGGTGGCGGTGCTGGTCTCACCCGTTTTGATGGGCACTTGGTTACCAACGGCGATGAGCGCGGGCTGGTTGTCCATCACCATCACCGAGGGGCTGGAGATGACCTTGATCAAGGATTTGCTGGCCAAGGCGTTCAGCACGGCCCGGATTTTGTCCATGGAGTTCTTCAAGGTGTAGGAAAAACCTGCTGCGGCCGGCCCCAGCGGGAAGGCCCCGGCAGTGTTGGTGGTCAATTGACCCTGGCCTCGGTTATTGCTGCCATGGCTGTCCGAGAAGGCCCATTGCAAACCGTACTCAAGCCCGTCGGTCAAGGTGACTTCGATGATGCTGGCCTCGATCAGCACCTGGGCCGAGCGGGTGTCTAGGCGGCGCAGGGCTGACTCGATCTTGGTGTATTCGCTGCGCGGGGCATAAATCAGCAAAGCATTGTTGACTTCGTCGGCAATCACGCGCACGCCGCCCTGCTCAAGCGTGACAACGGTGGCCGCGCTACTCGGCCCACTTTTACCAGCGGCATTGCCCTGGCCCGATGGACTGGCGTTGCCGGTTAAGCCGCTGCCAACCGACGCGCCGCCGGCGCCGGCTGTCACTGCCGTGGAGGCCCCTAGCCCTGGGGCAACGCCGCTGCTGCTGGCTGCGGCTGTGCTGCTGCCAAAAATCCCCCCCAACACCGTCGCCAGGTGCGCGGCTGAGCCGTTTTGCACCGGGTAGACAAAGAGCTGGGCGCCGGTGGCGTTGTCGCTGGGGCGGTCAAAGCGCTCAATCCAGCGGCGCACCTCGTCCAGGCTGGCGGCGCGCGGCGTCACCACCAAGATGCTGTTGATGCGCTCGATCGGCATGATGCGCATGGCACCGAAGAACGGATTGGACTCGGCGCCGGCTGCGGCGCCAGCGCCTGGCGCCGCAGCCGCTGCACCCGCTGCAGCCGCTGCACCAGGCTTGGCGGCCTGCGCACTGCCGCCGGTCATCAAGCGCAAAGCGGCCTCTACTTCGCTGACGCTTGCGTATTTGAGGGGGAACACGCCCACCGACATGCCTTTGAGCAGGTCGACGTCAAAGGTCGCCACCAGATCGAGCCAAGACTCGGCCTGGGTGCGGGTGCCCGCGAGGATGAGCAGGTTGCGCACGCTGTCAACCCGCAGCAAGGCGTCGGGCGGCAGCATGGGGCGAAGAATGCTGGCCATCTCAAGTGCGCCAATGTGTTGCAGCGAGACGATGATGGGGCCGCTTCCAGGCGGCAAGCTGGCGGCGCTGGCTTGGCGCGGAGCGGCAACAATGCCTCTCAGGGTTTCCGGGCGGCCTACGTGGTAGGTTCCACGGGCGTCGCGCGCCATTTGCAGGCCGTTGGCTTGCAGTGCGCTCTCGAGCAGAAAAATGGCCTGGTCCGGTGCCACATTGGCCTTGGTCGACAGGGTGACGCTGCCAGCGACGGGCTGGTGGATGACGTAGTCGGCCTTGAGGATCTCGCCCAACATGACATGCACCACTTCGGTAATCGGGGCTTCTTCAAACTTGAAGGTGCTGCCTGGGCCGTCGGGGCGAAATGGCAGGCGCGGGGCGGCGATCACAAGGTCGTTGCCACGCATGATGCGCACGCCGTCCTCGTCGCTTGAGACGCTTGAAACGCTTGGCGCAGCTGGTGCAGGCTCGGCGATGGCAGGTTCGGCAGCCTGCGCAACCAGGGGGGTAAACGGGGGCGCAAACGGGGGCGTTTCAGCCGCAGAGTCAGAGTAAGCGGCTTGGCAAGCGGCCAAGGCCAGGGCGGTGAGGACGAAACGGTGTGTGAGCATGGAGGGTGGTTAGGGTAGGGGCGGCAGTCCTGCTTTGACGCGCCCGGCATTGATACGTGCTTTGCGGCCGCGGACAAATTCATCTTGCTTTTGCTTGGCGCTGGGGGCTCCCTGCGCCGCAGTCTCAGCGGCACCGTCGGCGGCCAGATCGGCCAGGGCGGCCTGCGCAGGCTCCGTCGGCGCACGGGCATGGCTTAGTTGCAGCACCCGTGTTTCACCGGCCCGCTCCAGGGTGACGTCGCGGCCTTGCAGTTGCGCAAGACGCCAAGAACCAATGCTTTCGTTGATCCGCACACGCTGGGCTTTGCCGTCAAACGTGGCGATGACGCTGCCCCCGCTCGGGCTGGAGATGACGCCGTGCAGGCGAATATTGGCCAGCGGATCGGGCTGCGCAGTTTGTGTGTCTTTTTCGGGCGCAGGCGGCGGTGGCCGTCGATTGGGAGAGAACAAGGGCCGGTCGAGCGTGGCAACGAACTGGTCGAGCGTCGCCGCAGGCGGTATGGGCAGCGCAGGAACCAGGCTGGAAAAATCGGGCTTGTGGGCGGCAGGAGGCTGCCAGCGCACGCCGCGCAGACTCCCGTCCAAACCCACCCAAAGCCAGGCCAGAGCGAGTGCGAGCAGCAGGCTTGCGAGCAGCAAAATTTGGCGGCCGTATGTCTTCACGGATGCTCCCGCAGCACAAAGAAGCTGAACTGGATCGCCAGCCGTTGGGGCACATCGGCCTTGACCGCACCAATGGTCTGCACGTTCAGGCCATCGACCACCAAGCGGGGCGACTGGCCCGACAGCGCCACCAGGGCGGTTTGCAAGGCCAGCAGCGGGCCTTCGGCGCGCACCGCCAAGGGAATCCGGTCAAAGTCTTTTTCGGGCTTGGAGGCCAGCACTTGGCTGCTGACAATCTCCAGGCCGGCCGCTGTCGCGATGCTGCGGATGCGTTGCTGCGCATCGTTGCCGGCCTGGCTCGCGTCCTGGGCGGCGGGGTAGCTTTGCTGCGCCAACAGGGCTTGGGCCGCCGCCGCCGTTTGCGCCAGCTCGGCTTGCTGTGTTTGCAGGCCCAGCAAGCGTGCGTAGCGCGGCTCTAAGTCTGCCATCCGAGTCTGCGCCCAGTTGTGCTTTTGCAACACGTACAAGCCCGCCAGGGCCAGCACGGCAAGGACGGCGAGCAGGCTCACGGTCAGTGCGATTTTTTCGCGGCTCAGGCTTTGCTTCATGGCAGCGGCTTGGCCATGGGCGCCAGACGCGCGGCGGCATCGGTCGCTGTCGCAACAGTCGCAGCAGCAGCAGCAGCCGGGGGATCGAGGGTGAGCTCCAGGGTAAAGCTCTCCTTGCTGGTACCCAGCGGGCGCGTGGCCGCCGACGGCGCCCGCACATCGCGCATGCCGGCGTGGGCTCCCAGGTGCTGCATGAGCTCAGCGGCGTTGCTGGTTTGCCCCGCAATGTTTGCTTTGAAGCCTTGCAGTTGCAGGCTGAGCAGCGCTGTGTTGTCGGGCAAGGCCCGGGTCAACAAGTCCATCGCCCACAGAGGATCGACCTGGCGCGCCAACAACTCGCCCACGGTGGCAAGGCGTTCGCTGGTTCTGAGCAGGGCTTCGCGCTGCTGCGCCAGTGGCACGGTGCGCGCTTGCACGGCGTCATAGGCGGCCACCGCGTCCCGGGCTCGCAAGTACAGCTGCACGCTCGGCGTGACGGCCAGCGCAGCCAGCAAGGCGCACACCAGCAGCAACAAGGCGTAGCCAACACGGCGCCATTGGCGGATATAGCGCTCACGCAAACCCTCGCCAAAACCAGCGATGACCAGCGGCGCTTGGCCTGTGGCCAGCGCCCACAGCTCGGGCTGTGCCGGCGCTGTCAAGCCGGCCAAGCGCCTTGCTTGCTGCGGCAGGTACTGTGCAATGTGTGCGCGTGACGCCAAGACGGCTGTGACCTGCACGCCGCCTGGGGCCGCCGCACGGCAGCTGTAGCCCCAAACAACATCGTCGGGCGCAAACGGGCTGTTGTTGCGCAGCTCAAGCGCCACCGCAGCAGCGGTTTGTGCATCCGACATGGCGGGCAGCACCCAACTGCGCCGCAAAATGCGCTCTTCGGGCAACTCAATGGCCACGAAGCGGGTCTGCTCTGAAGCGCGCGCCGACAACTTGCCGTCACGCCACCAGCTGGTGCGGCCATCGGCCTGCAGCAGGCGCACTGTCGTCGACGGCGTCAACCAGGCCAACAACGGCAAGCGGTGCAGGCTTTGCCAGGATCTGCGCAGGTCGCCCCATACATCACGCAAATCAATGCCAAACAGGCGTAAATCGTAAGAACTCGAAGACATGGTTGGTTCAGTGACCCTTGGCCGACATGGTTGTGAGCGCTGGCTCTAAACGCTGCTCTAAATGGAAAGTACGCCACGGCAGACCATCTTGCGCACCGTCGCCAAAATCGACGCTGCGCGCCACCAGCAGCGCCTGACCGCTTGGCAAAGGAACCCGGGCTTGGAGTCGGAAGCGTTGCGTGCTCGCGTGGTCAATCGCGTCTGCGGCCAAGGTGGTGGTATCCATGCCCACCACGCCAGCATCGCGGTCAGCGGCAAGACGGCGCGCTTGCGCGGCGTCCCCACCAGCCAAAACCAAGAGCACGGCTTCGGGTGCAGAGTAGGGGTTAACCCTTGCTCCGGCAGGCTTGTCCGCAGTGACTAAACCGGCAATCCTAGCATAGCTTGCGTAGTCCAGACCCGGCACCCGCAGCAGGTCTTCATTGGCCTCAAACCCATCGGCACGCCCGCTGCCGTCTGTGCGCGAGCGGCTTTCCACAACCGCCTGGGCCAATGCCTGTGCGGCATCGGGGGCCTTGCCGGCGGCCACCACAAACAGACTGGCAAGCAGTGCAGGCTCGGCCTGGTTGATGTCGATCAGGCCATTCAGCGGCAGTATTTGCACGCTGATTTCCTGTTCGCGGTAGGTCACCCTGACCTCGCTCAAGCGGCTTTTACGCTCTGTCTGAGCCTGCATGTCTTGCAGCACCAGGTGGATGGCCGCGTCGCCCCAGGCGCTGGCCTGAACCGCTTCGCGCGCGCCCGAGACCAGCCGGATCTCGTTGCGCACCACATGAACGATGCCGGCCACCATCACGCTAAGGGCTGCAACCATCCAGAGCACAGCAATCAAGGCCATGCCGGTTTGGCTTTGCAGGCCACGGGGAGAGCGTATTTTCATGCTCAAGAACCGCCCCCAACCACCGCTTGACCCCTGCCACCTTCGGCTGGCAGCACCCGCAAAGGTGCGACCAAGCTTGGCCAAGGCCCTGCCAGCGTTTGCACATCTAGCAGCAGGCGCTGCGGCAAACGGTCGGTATGCGGCCAGACCGATGTCCACACCGAGGGAGCGGCCCGCGCATCTTCGTACTGAATCGCGACCGAGACCAGGTCGTCCACCAGGGTTCGGGACTCGGCCTGTGACCAATCGGGAAAGCTGGCGGCATCGCTCCACGGCTGAAACCGCAACACTAATGCATGGCTAGCGCCCGCTGGCTCTGCCCCTAAGTGAAAGAAGTAACGTCCGCCCGCACCATAGCGGGCCGGCATGATTCCAACCCAGGAAACAGCATCGGGGGCGGCCACAAACAGCACCGCGCTGGCACTCGGCGGCGGCGGCGTGACGCGGCGGGCCGACACGCGCTCCAAGCTGCTGCGGATGAAGCTGGTCGCCACCCGGAATTCGTCGCTGCGCACCAGCCGTTGGTCGACCCGCTGCTCGGCCAGCGCCATCGTGCGCAAAGCCGTCCCCAGCGCCAGCATCACCACGGACAGCAAGACCATGGCCAGCAAAATCTCCACCAGCGTGAAGCCCGCCGAATGCGAATGCGGGCGCGAATGTGAATGCAGGTGCGGGCGACGCCGCACGGCCAAGCGCTGCCCCCTCATCGCAGCACGGCTCCCACCGGCGGCGTGCGCTGGGGCCGCAGTGTGGACAGCTCCAACTGGCGCCTGCGCCCGCCTTCATCCCAGTCGATGGAGACGCTGATTTCATGCAACGCAGGCGCGCGCGGATCGCGCACGGCGGTCGCATAACGCGCGCTGCTGACGCGCCAGGCCAGGCCGGCAGACACGCCGCTCTGGTTCCAGCCGTCTTCGGAGACCGCATCGCGCAGGCTCAGGATCGACTCGGCCAGCACAACGGCGCGCTGGTATTGCGCGCCCTCGCCCACATGGCGCACGCTGCTGCCCATCGCTTGGTAGAGCAGGCCAAGGGCCAGCGCCATGATGCTGAAAGCCACCAACACTTCTAATAAAGAGAAGCCTTGTTGCCGGGGCCGGTGCCGGTGCGGGTGCTGCTTCATGGCGGCAAATCCTCTTGCTTGGCGCGCCCAGACAGCCAGTCGACGCGCAGCCGCACGCCGGAGCCCGACGGGCGCAGCACATCGATGCTGCCGCCGCTGGCCCCGCCGCTGGGCAAAAAGCGAATCGCGCCCTCTTGGTCCGGGCTGAGTTCTTGGCTGGCGACCGTCAGGCGCAGCTGCAAGGGCTCGGGCAGTTGGTGCGGGGTTTGGCCGTCGATGCCGTAAGTGCGCTGCGCCAAATCGACGTTGAAGCGGATCTCTTGGCCCTCGGTTTGCGCCCGGTAGCGCGCCGTGCGCAGATCGGCCAGCATGGTGCGCAAGGTGTTGCGGTACTGCGCCGATTCGCGCACACGCTCGAACGCCATTGGCATCAGGCCAATCAGCAGCGCGGCAATGGCCATCACCACCAGCAGCTCGAGCAGCGTAAAGCCGCGCTGTGGGCGCACGATCGGGACTTAGGTGGTGGGGGCTTGGGGGATGCGGCGGGACACGGTCATGGCACGGCGCTACTGGCGATTGCGCAGGTCCGCATTCTCACCCTCGCCGCCGGTTGCGCCGTCGGCGCCCAAAGACAAAATGTCGATGCCGCCATTGGCACCCGGGCTGGCATAGCGGTAGGGCTTGCCCCAGGGGTCTAGCGGCAGCTCACCTTTGAGGTAGGGGCCGCTCCAGCCATTGGCCGTGCCGGGCTTGGTCAGCAAGGCCGCCAGGCCCTCCTCCGTGTTGGGGAAGCGGCCAACGTCGAGTTTGTAGATTTCCAGCGCTTTTTCGATGTCGGCGATTTGCATTGCCGCCACCTTGGGCTTTTGCTTGTCAAAAACGCCCATCATCTTGGGGCCGATGACGCCCATCAACAAGGCCAAAGTGGCCATCACGACCAAGAGCTCAATCAGGGTAAAGCCAAGGGACTTGGCGCGCGTTGTAGGCAATGTGCGACGCCGGGAAAAACTGAACATGAAAAATTCCTTGGGAAATTTGAAGAAGTTGGGCCGGCAAACAAAAGGGGAAACCCTGGGCCAGCTCCTAAACCGCGAAGTCGTTGATGGAGAGGATACCCAACAATACCGAGACAATGATGATGGCGATCAGAAGACCCAGCACCAAGATCAGCAGGGGCTCGATCAGCGCCAAAGCACGTTTGATACCGACTTCGACCTCGCGGTTCAATATGTGCGCCAACTCCAGCATCATCGGGCCGATACGCCCGGTTTCCTCGCCCACCCGGATCAGGTTGATGGCCATGGGCTCAAAAATCTGGGTCGCACTGATCGCGTTCACCATTTTTCCGCCGCCTTTGACAAACGGCCCCACCGGCAGCAGGGCTTGGCGCAGCACGGTGACGCCGACCGACTCGGTGGCAATGTGCAGTGCTGTCAGCATCGGGACGCCGTTGCCCAGCAGGGTTCCCAGCGCCCGCGAAAACAAGGTGAGCTCGTACTTGAGCAGCAGCCGCCCGACCAGGGGCAGGCGCAGCAGCAGCGCTTGCCCCTGGGCGCGGCCACCCGGCGAACGCAGCCAGCGTGCCAGCAGCACGCCGCCCGCGCCCAACAGCAGCCCCAGCACCAAGCCGTATTCGACAAAGCCATGGCTCAAGTCCAGCACCCAACGGGTGAGCAGCGGCAGCGCATCACCCATGTCGGTGAAGATCGTCTCGAACTTGGGCACGACAAAGCCCAGCATGGCGGCCAGGGACAGCAAGGCAACGGCCAACAAAAATACCGGGTAAATGCAGGCCGAGACCACGCTCTCACGCAGTGCGCGCAAGCGCTCCAAGTGTTCGACCAAGCGCGTCAACACGGCGCTGAGCTGGCCGCTGGCCTCGCCCGAGCGCACCATGTTGATGTAGAAATCGCCAAACAGTGCATGCTGCTGGGCGAGCGCCCGGCTCATCGGCGTGCCGCCCTTGACCTGGTCGAGCAGGCCTTGCAACAGTGCTGCAACGGAGGGCTTGTGGCTCATGTCGATCAGCACGCGCAAAGCGTTGTCGAGCGCCAGGCCGGCACGCAGCATGATGGCGAGCTCGCTGGTAAAGGCCAGCACATCGGCCGGGCGCACCGGCCCACGGTCTTGGCGCTGGCGCCGCTGCATGAAGGCGGGGGCCGGGGCGGCACCGGGTGCGCCTGATGCACCGGTTGCACCGGACGCACCGGCGGCACCAGGCGTACGCCAAGCACCCGCAGCGCTGGCGTCCTCAATCTGCAAGGGCGTCAAACCACGTCCTTGCAACTGCTTCATGGCGGCGCTGGCGCTGGCCGCTGCCAAGCGACCCTCAACCGCCTTGCCGTTGGCGTCAACGGCATGCCAAACAAAATCAGGCATCGGCTTGGTCCTGGGTCACGCGCATCACCTCATCCAGGCTGGTCACGCCAGCGGCGACTTTGCGCAAGCCGTCTTGGTACAGGCTGAGCATGCCGTTCTTGGCCGCCAGCGCGTTGAGTGCATTGGCATCGAGGCCAGCGACGATGGCGCTGCGCATGGCCTCGTCAAGCACCAGCAGCTCGTGGATGCCGGTGCGCCCTTGGTAGCCTGAATCACGGCACAGCTTGCAGCCCTGGGCTTGGTAGATCGTCTGCCCAGGCTGGAGAAACCGCGCCAAGCCGCTGCTGTGCAGCAATTCGCTGGAGGCTTGGTGGGGCTGTTTGCAATGCGGGCACAGGGTGCGCACCAGCCGCTGGGCCAGCACGCCGTTGACCGACGACGTAATCAGGTAGCGCTCAACGCCCATGTCTTGCATCCGCACCACGGCACCGGCGGCGGTGTTGGTGTGCAGGGTCGACAGCACCAGGTGGCCGGTCAGGGCTGACTGCACGGCGATTTGGGCGGTTTCGCCGTCGCGCATTTCACCCACCATGATGATGTCGGGGTCTTGCCGCAAAATTGCGCGCAGTGCGTTGGCAAAGCTCAGGTTGATTTGCGGATGGACCTGGATTTGGTTGATGCCTTCAAGCTGGTACTCGACCGGGTCTTCGACCGTGATGATTTTTTGCGCCCCGGCATCCAACTTGGACAGCGCCGCATAAAGCGTGGTGGTCTTGCCCGAGCCGGTCGGGCCGGTGACCAGCACAATGCCATGCGGCTTGGCCAGCAAG
>JAYVXE010000176.1:0-1901 GCA_043785395.1 Burkholderiaceae bacterium
GGTGCAAATCCTCACCTCCGGGCCCGACAACCCGCTGGAGGCGATCCACCGGATGTACGTTGCCGCCGTGGACGGTGCCAACAGCCGGGTCTGGCTGACCACGGCGTACTTTGTGCCGGACGAGGCGGCGCTGATGGCCTTGGGCAGTGCGGCGCTGCGCGGTGTCGATGTGCGGATCTTGCTGCCACGGCGCAGCGACTCCTGGGTCGTCAGTGCGGCGGCGCGCTCGTACTACGACGAGTTGATGGCCTCGGGCGTGCAGATTTTTGAGTACCAAGCGCGTATGTTGCATTCCAAAACCTTGGTGATCGATGACAACTGCGCCTTCATTGGCACGGCCAATTTTGACAACCGCAGCTTTCGGCTCAACTACGAGGTTTGTGCGCTGGTGTACGGCCCGGCGCTGGCCCTGCCATTGGCGCAGCAGTTTTTGCGCGATCTGGAGTCCGCCGACGCCGTGCGCTTTAGCCGCCGCCAGCCGTTCTTGCGGCGCCTGAGCGACGCCACGGCAAGGCTTTTTTCCCCGCTGTTGTAAGCACGCTTGTGGCGTGCTTGGGCAGCGGGCGGCAGGTGGCTGCGCTGACGCGGCATACTTCGAGCCGCCGCTGCGGGCGTGGTCTTGCCGACCGTGCCCTCTGTGCCTTTTGTGCCCCCAGTTTTTTTTGATCCCTCCACCGACCCACTTCCCGCATGTCCTCCCACACCTTTCTCTGGCACGACTACGAAACCTTTGGCACCAACGTGCGGCGCGACCGGCCAGCCCAGTTTGCAGCGATCCGCACCGACGCCGAACTGCGCGAGATTGGTGAGCCGCTGATGCTGTTTTGCCAGCCCGCGCCCGACTTTTTGCCCGACCCCGAGGCCTGCCTGATCACCGGCATCACGCCCCAGCAATGCCTGGCCCAAGGCCTGCCCGAGCATGACTTTGCCGCGCAGATTGAGCAGGCCTTCGCCGCGCCCGCAACCATTGGCGTGGGCTACAACACGATCCGCTTTGACGACGAGATCACGCGCTTCATGTTTTGGCGCAACCTGCTCGACCCCTACGCACGCGAATGGCAAAACCAGTGCGGGCGCTGGGACCTGCTCGACCTCGTGCGCGCCGCCTATGCGCTGCGCCCCGACGGCATCCATTGGCCGACGCGTGAGGACGGCACGGCCAGCTTTCGGCTAGAGCATTTGAGCGCCGCCAACGGCCTGCTGCACGAAGCCGCGCACGACGCGCTGTCCGACGTGCGCGCCACCATCGCCTTGGCGCGCCTGATCCGCAAGCAGCAGCCACGGCTGTTTGACTTTTGCCTGGCACTGCACAAAAAAGACCGCGTCGCCGCCGAAATCGGCTGGCCCGCCAGTGCGCAGGCGGCGCGCCCGTTCCTGCATATCTCGGGCATGTTCCCAGCCGAGCGCGGCTGTCTGGCGCTGATGTGGCCGCTGGCCGGCCACCCGACCAACAAAAACGAGCTGATCGCCTGGGACCTTGCGCACGACCCGCGTGAGCTCCTCACGCTGGACGCCCAGAGCCTGCGCCTGCGCCTGTTCAGCAAACGCGAGGCACTGCCCGAGGGCGTGAGCCGGCTGCCGATCAAGACCATCCACCTGAACAAATCACCGGTGGTGGTTCAGCAGCTCAAAATCCTGAGCCCGGCGCTGGCCAGCCGCTGGCAGCTCGACCTGGAGGGCGGGCTGCGCAACGCCGAGCATGCACGTGCCTTGCCCGACATGGGCGCGCTGTGGAGCGCTGTATTCCAGCGCCCGGCGCCGGATGGTGCAGCCGCTCCAACCGACGTGGACGAGGATTTGTACGCCGGTTTTGTCAGCAACAGCGACCGCCAACGGCTGGCCCAACTGCGCCAGCTTAGCCCCGAAGCGCTGGCCGCCGCCGCGCGCAGCGCCTTTGACGA
>JAYVXE010000177.1:0-1885 GCA_043785395.1 Burkholderiaceae bacterium
GGCCGTGTGGATGGCCAGGCCGGGCTGGTGGCGTGCCGGGTCGATCTCCCACAGCTCCTTGATGCCGATGCCGTAGCTCTGCGGATCCTTGCCGTCGTCCAGCTTGTATTTGGCGATGAGCTGGCGGCCCAAGTGGCCGCGCGAGCCTTCGGCGAACACGGTGTATTTGCCGTGCAGTTCCATGCCGAGCTGGAAGCTGTCGGTCGGCTCGCCGTCCTTGCCTAGCCCCAAATTGCCGGTGGCCACGCCGCGCACCTTGCCGTCGTCGGTGTAGAGCACTTCGGCGGCCGGGAAGCCGGGGAAGATTTCGACGCCCAGGTTTTCGGCCTGTTGCGCCAGCCACTTGGTGAAGTTGCCCAGGCTGATGATGTAGTTGCCGTGGTTCTGGAAGTTGCCCGGCAGCATGAAATTGGGGGTACGCACGCCGCCTTTTTCGCTGAGCAGCAGGAAGGCGTCTTCAGTCACCGGCTGGTTCAGCGGCGCACCCATCTCGCGCCAGGTCGGAAAGAGCTCGTCCAGGCCGCGCGGGTCCATGATGGCGCCCGACAAGATGTGCGCGCCAGGCTCGGAGCCTTTTTCGAGCACGACGACCGAGATCTCTTTTTCCTGTTCGGCCGCGAGCTGCTTCAGCCGGACTGCGGTGGCCAGGCCCGCCGGGCCGCCACCGACGATCACCACGTCGTATTCCATGGCTTCACGGGGGCCGAACTGGGCGAGGATTTCGTCGTGGGTCATTGGTTGTAAGGTCTCGTCGATAATGATTTTTTGAGGCACAAGCACCGCGGGGAAACCCATTTTATGCGGCGCGTCCGGCCACCGATGTCATCCATCGGCGACTCCGCCTCGCTACCCCTGGACAGGATTTACCTTTATGGCATACAGCATCGATCTTTCTGGCCGTGTGGCCTTCGTGACCGGCGCCTCGAGTGGTCTTGGGGCGCAATTTGCTCAAACGCTGGCACGTGCCGGCGCGGCGGTGGTGCTCGCGAGCCGGCGCGTCGACCGGTTGAAAGACCTGCGCGCCCGCATCGAGGGCGAGGGCGGTGACGCCCACGTGGTCGAGCTGGACGTGACCGACATCGGAAGTATCCAGTCGGCCGTGGCGCATGCCGAGACCGAAGTCGGTGCCATCGACATCCTGGTCAACAACTCGGGCGTGAGCACCACGCAGCGCCTGCAGGACGTGACCGAAGAAGACTACGACTTCGTCTTCGACACCAACACCAAGGGCGCATTTTTCGTCGCGCAAGAGGTCGCCAAACGCATGATCGCGCGCGCTCGCGGTGCGGCGCCGGGCACCTACATGGGCGGCCGCATCATCAATATCGCATCGATGGCGGGACTCAAGGTGTTGCCGCAGATCGGGGTGTACGCGATGAGCAAGGCGGCAGTGATCCAGATGACCAAGGCGATGGCGCTGGAGTGGGGCCGCTTCGACATCAACGTCAACGCGCTGTGCCCCGGCTATATCGCGACCGAGATCAATCGCGACCATTGGGAGACCGAGAACGGCAAGAAGCTGGTGGGCATGCTGCCGCGCAAGCGGGTCGGCAAGCCGGAATACCTCGACGGACTCATCGTGCTGCTGGCGAGCGGGCAGAGCCACTTCGTGAACGGTGCGGTGATCGCGGCCGACGACGGCTTCGGGGTTTAAGGCATGCGGATCGAGCTCCCCGCCAAGAAAAAGCTGGTCTACGAGATGTCGATCCCCATTCGCTGGGGCGACATGGACGCAATGGGTCACCTGAACAACGGCACCTATTTTCGCTACCTTGAAACAGCGATCGACTGGATGAGCTCACTCGGCGTACCGACGAATGCACCCGAAGGCGAGGGCATGGTGATCGTCAATGCCTTTTGCAACTTCTACCGTCAGCTCGAATAC
>JAYVXE010000178.1:0-6383 GCA_043785395.1 Burkholderiaceae bacterium
AGCCTGCAAATCCGGCAAAAACTGTCCTCGCTGGGGCCGATTTTGTAGAAACCTGCGGTTTTCGCTGTTCGACGCCCCAAGTCCGACAGGCTCCTAGGCTGATGTGCCTTGTTTTTGGAGCTTGTGTAATTTTAATAGCTGCTATCGCTTGATTTCTATGGATTTCAATGCTTTAGTGTATTGAAATCTATTGTTATTAAGCGATGGCAGCTATAGAGTTTGAAAAGCCTGGTCTTACTCTGTCACGTGCGGGGAAAAAATGCCCCAAACCGCCATGAACATGGCGGCGATCACTGGGCCGATGACGAAGCCGTTCAGGCCAAAGACGGCGAGGCCGCCGAAGGTTGAGAGCAGCACCAGGTAGTCGGGCATCTTGGTGTCTTTGCCGACCAGGATAGGGCGCAATATATTGTCCAGCAAGCCGATCACGAAGACCCCAAACCCCACCAGCACGCCGCCTTGCCAATGGGAGCCGGTGGCCAGCAGGTAGATCGCAACCGGCCCCCAGACCAGGCTGGCACCGACGGCGGGCAGCAGCGACAAAATCGCCATCATGACGCCCCACAGCACGGCGCCGTTGATGCCCAAAAAGCCGAACATCAGGCCGCCCAAGGCGCCTTGGGCCATGGCGATCAGGATGTTGCCTTTGACGGTTGCGCGGATCACTGTCGCAAACTTGCCAAACAGCTCGCTCTTGTGTGCCGGTGCCAGCGGAATCGCGTCATTGATCCGGCTTGACAGCGCCGTGCCATCGCGGAACAGGAAGAACAGCAGGTACAGCATGATGGCAAAGCGCAGCACAAAATCGAGCGTGTTTTGTCCGAAGTTAAGGATGTGCGGCGCCAGCAGTTGGCTGCCCCGGGTGATCAGCTCTGACAGGTGTTGCAGCAAGGAGGCCAGGTTGCCGAGGTCAAAGCGTTCCAGCAAACGCAGCACGCTGGCGGGCAGGGCGTCGAAAATTTGCTGGAGCATCAGCCCAAAGTTGAGCTCGCCGGTCTGGATCCGTTTGTAGGCGCTGGAGGTCTCGGCCACCAGCGAGGCGGTGATCAGGCTCAGCGGCAGCACCACAATCAGCATCACCAGCGCCAGCGTGACCAGGGCCGCCCAGTTGGCGCGCTGGCGCGTCAGCCGCAGCACGCGCCGGTGCAGCGGTGCAAACAAAATCGCCAGCACCATGCTCCAAAAAATGGTGCCGTAAAACGGCAGCAAGATCAGCCCGAAGGCCAGCGTGATACCGACCAGCAGCAGTAAAAAAACCTTGCCGCCAGGGCTTGGCGGACGGTGGGGACGGGGGGCTTGGTGGGGCATGGGTCGGCGTTCAGGTTGGCAGGGGGTAAGCAGCAGCCGGTTGGCCTCAATAGCTGCGCCCGTCTTTATACATGGCATGTTGGCGGCGTTGCAGCGGGCTGGCTGCGGCCAGCCGGGCCATGGCCGCACCGGCATGGGCGTGGGTGATGGCCATGCCCAGCGCATCGGCGGCGTCGCTGCCGGGCAGGCCGGGCAGGGCCAGCAGGCGGCGCACCATTTCTTGCACCTGCGATTTGGCGGCACGGCCATGGCCGACGATGGCTTTTTTCATTTGCAAGGCTGTGTACTCGGCCACCGGCAGGCCGCGTGAGACCAGCGCCGTGATGCAGGCGCCGCGCGCTTGGCCCAGCAGCAGCGTGGACTGCGGGTTGACGTTGACAAAGATGATCTCGACCGTGGCCGCGTCGGGTTGGTAGCGTTCGCTGACCTCGCAAATGCCGTCGAACAAGACTTTGAGGCGGCCCGGCAAGTCGCCGCGTGCCAAGTGGGTGGTCTTGATCGTGCCGCTGGCGACGTAGCGCAGCTGCGCGCCGTCGACATCGATCACGCCAAAGCCGGTGGTCTGCAAGCCCGGGTCAATGCCAAGAATGCGCATGGCTCACCCCCAGGCTTGCCCATTGCATGTGGCCGCCAACCCCCTGCCGGGGGCGACACCCACGGACTGGCAAAGCCAGATCCGCGGTGTCCTTGGCTCGCCCCCAGGCTTGCCCATTGCATGTGGGCGCCAACCCCTTGCCGGGGGCGACACCGGCGCACTGGCAAAGCCAGATCCGCAGAGATGTTGCTCGCCCCCAGGTTGGCTCACTGCGTGTAGCCGCCCACCCCCTGCCGGGGGCGACACCCACGGACTGGCAAAGCCAGCTCCGCAGAGATGTTGCTCGCCCCCAGGTTGGCTCACTGCGTGTAGCCGCCCACCCCCTGCCGGGGGCAACACCAACGGCCTGGCAAAGCCAGCTCCGCGGTGTCCTTGGCTTTGGGCGCTGTGCATCAAAGGATGGCTGGGTTGTGGGGCGCATGGGGGGCTGAGGGGCGTTAGAGGTCAAAGTACCAGCGGACCGAGTGGAAGAAGATCGGTGCGGCAAAGCACAGTGCGTCAATCCGGTCGAGCAGGCCGCCGGCGCCGGTCGACGAGATGCCTTGCAGGCCCCAGCTGGTGACGCCCCGGTCGCGCTTGATGGCCTTCATGACAAAGTGGCCGAGCGAGCCCGAGACCGCCGCAATCAGGCCCAGCGCCAGCGCCTGGCCGGGCTTGAACGGCGTGATGCCGGCCATTGCTGCACCGAGCAGGCCGGCCACGCCAACGCCAATCGCCCAGGGCGTCCAGTTAAAGCTTTGGCTGACCTGCGGTGCGCTTGGTGGTCGCCTCAGTTTGAGGCCGACCAGGTGCTGTACCACCATGCAGGTTTGCACCACAAAGACCAAAAAGAAGACCAAAAAGGCGGACCGGTTGTGGTAGTTGGGAAAGTCCAGCAACAGCAGCGCGGGCACATGGCTGAGGCCGTAGACGCAGACCATGATGCCCCACTGCATTTTGGCGTTGCGCTCTAAAAAGCGCTGCGGGTCGTCGGCCAAAGCGCTGATGACGGGAATCGCCAAGAACACATACACCGGGATGAAGACGGTGAACAGGTCAAAGTGCTGCATCGCCACCAGCCAGAACTGGATTGGCAGCACGGCAAAAAAAGCCAGCACCAGGCCTCGGTGGTCGCCCCGGCGGGTTGGCGACAGGGTGATGAACTCGCGCAGCGCAAAAAAAGCGAGCAGGCCAAACAGCGCGGTGGCGACCCGCTCCCCGAGCATCCAGCCGGCCCAGAAGATGCTGACCATCAGCCACGACGTTTTCAGCAGGCCACGGGCGTTGTGGCGCTCGATGTGTTGCGCTGCGCTGCGCGTGGGAGTGGGAGTGGGAGTGGCGCGGCGCGACTGGATGAGCCCATACAGGCTAAAGGCCAGTAAAACGCCAAAGACGATAAAGAACAGCGCGCTGATTTGCTGCGCGCCATCCATGTGGCGCAGGTATTTGGTTGGACTCATGCTGTTTGCAAGGCCATGACGGCCAGTCGGGCCCGGTCGAGAAAGGCGCGCCGCTCCTCCGTCGTGCCCAGGCTGATGGGCTCACCGAAGGTGACCGAGCACAGGATGGGCACCGGAACCACTTCGCCCTTGGGCATGACGCGCTGCACGTTGTTGATCCACACCGGCACCAGCACCACCTGGGGAAAGCGCTGGGCCAGTGCGTACAGGCCGGACTTGAAGGGACCGGGCGTGTCGGCGTGGCCGCGCGTGCCTTCGGGAAAGAGGATCAGCGAGTCGCCGGCCCGCAGCGCCGCGTCCAGCGGCGCGAGAGGGTCGGACGCAGGCTGGACGGCGCTCTCGGTGCTCGTTGCAAGCTCGGCGCTCGCTCCTTGCAACGCATTGGCCTGGCTGGCGCTGCGTTCGACATACACAGCGCGGAACACTTGGGCCGTGAGCCAGCGTTTGAAGCGGCTGGTGGTCCAGTAGTCTTTGGCGGCAATGGGCCGCGTGATGGCGCGCAGCTCGGGCGGCAGGGCGGCCCAAATCAGCACCAAATCGGCGTGGCTTTGGTGGTTGGCAAAATAAATACGTTGTTCGGCGGTGGGCGGGCAGCCGTACCAGCGCGCCTGGGCGCCGGTCAGCAGCCGGACAAAGCCGAGCAGCAGGAAACTGATCAAATGGGCAAGCATGGGGGGCGATGATAAGCGGCGTTGAACGGCGATTGAATGGCGGATGAATGGCGGATGAATGGCGGCGGGTACAGCGGCTGGAATCAGGGCAGCTCGGCACTTCCCATGCGCGCCAAGATGGTGGCGCTGCGGTTGACCAAGTAGGCCGAGTTGAGGTTTTGCTCAAAGTACAGCGGGCGCGGCAACAGCACCGCCAGCCGTGCGGCCTCACGGGCGTTAAGTGCCGCAGCCGGCTTGGCAAAGTAATGCCGGGCGGCGGCTTCGGCGCCAAAGACGCCACGGCCCCATTCGACGTTGTTGAGGTAAATCTCCAAAATCCGCTGTTTTGACAGCAACTGCTCTAGCAACCATGTCAGCAGCAATTCTTGGCCTTTGCGCAGCAGGGTGCGCTCGCCCGAGAGCAGCAGGTTTTTGGCCAGTTGCTGGGTGATGGTTGAGCCGCCAACGATTTTGGGCGGCTTGGCGCGGCTGGGCGCCGTGGTCTGTGCGGCGCGTTCGGCGGCACGGTGGTTGCGGGCCCGGGCTTTTTCGATGGCGTCCCATTGCACGCCGCTGTGGCGGGCAAAACTGTCGTCCTCTGAGGCAATCACGGCCCGCTTGAGGTGCTCTGAAATCTGCGCATACGCAACCCATTGCTGGCGCCAGCGCAGCGCGTCGCCGCTGCGCAGTTGGCCCCAGGCGGCCGAGCGTTGAAAGCTGGTGGACTGCGGGTTGAGCACGGCCATGGCGGCGATCCGCAGCACAAAGAACAGTTGCAGCGCCAGCGCCGCCGCCAGCAGCAAGGCCAGCCAGCGCAGCAGGGGTTGGCGCATGGACGGGCGTGTTTTCGCTTTAACTCTCATGCGTAGGCCAGCGCCCCGAACGATGCAACCATGTGCGCGATGGGCGAGCAGCTTCCAGTGCAGCCGTGGATCTGGCTCTGCCAGGCCGCCGGGTGCGCCCCCTTGAGGGGGCGAGCGCCGCAGGCGCTACGGGGGTGTTCCACGTCAGTCGGCTTCGGCGGCGATCACAGCGCGCAGCTCGGCCAGCACCTGGGCGGCTGGCGGGCGCACGCCGCGCCACAGGAAGAAGGACTCGGCGGCCTGCTCGACCAGCATGCCGAGCCCGTCGCGGGGTGTTGCGCCGTGGGCCTGCGCCCAGTTCAAAAAGCCCTGGGCCGCAGGGCCGTACATCAGGTCGAGCGCCAGTGTGCCGGTGTGCAAGACGCTGGCGGCGACCGGGCTCGCCGCGCCGCTGAGGCTGCTGGAGGAGGCGTTGATGACGATGTCGAAACCACCTTCGATGGCCTGTATTGCTGGCGTGTGCAGCACGACGCTGTGCTGCGCTGCCAGTGTCGCGTGGCGTGCCGCCAGCTGCTGTGCCCGGCCATGGCTGCGGTTGACCAGGCACAGGCGCGCCGGCCCAGCGGCCAGCAAAGGCCCGAGCGCACCGGCGCTCGCACCGCCCGCGCCCACCAGCAGCACGCTGCGCCCGGCCAGCGCCACACCGGCATGGACTTCGATGTCGGCCACCAGCCCGGCGCCGTCGGTGTTGTCGGCATGGATGCCGTCGGCGCGCAGCAGCAAAGTGTTGGCGGCTTGCGCCAGCGCGGCGCGTGCACTGAAGTGCTGCGCCAGCGCGGCGGCCTCTACTTTGAAGGGCACGGTGACATTGCAGCCGCGCCCGCCGCTGGCGATGAAGTCGTGCAGGCTGGCGGCAAACCCCTCGGGCTCGGCCAGCCGCGTCTGGTAGTCCAGTGCCTGGCCGGTGAGCTCGGCAAAGCGGGCGTGGATCCAGGGCGAGCGGCTGTGCGCGACCGGGTTGCCGAACAGGCAGTAGCGCTCTGGCTGGCTGGGGCTGTTTGGTTGGGGCTGGGCAGAGGTCATGGTGGCTCCGGTGCTTGCAGTGTTTGGGTGCGCAGGGTTTTGTTGCGGTTGAAGGTAAAGCGCGAGACCACGGCGATTTGGTCCGTCTGCTGGCGCATCGCCGGGTTGAAGCGGCCAAACGGCGCAGCGCTGCGGGCGATGGCCTCGGCGCGCTGGTCCAGCAGGCGGCTGCCCGAGCTCTCGACGACTTCGGTGCGCAGCAGCTTGCCGTCGTGGTTGATGCTCAAGACCATCGTCAGCGTGCCGTAGAGCTTGCGCCCGGCGCGTTCGGGGAAGTTGCGCGTGCCCTTGTCCTCGACCCGGCGGCGCAAGCTGTCGTAGTAGGTGGCGTAGGCGGCTTCGCGCGTGGAGGGGCTGATGAAGCGCTTTTTGGGGCGGGCATTTTCTGTGCTGATGTGGCGCTCAATCTCGCCCAGCAGCTGTTGCAAAAGCCGGCGCTGCTCGTCTTGGGCCGGGCTGTCCTGGCTTTGCTTGTGCGGATTGGGGGGCGGCAGCTGGGTCAGTT
>JAYVXE010000179.1:0-1878 GCA_043785395.1 Burkholderiaceae bacterium
CGAAAGCTGGCCGCTATTAATTTTATAGCTGGTCACGACCGTCTTTATTGGTCAAAAGGCTGATTTCTTTATGAAATCAGCCTTTTTTATTGAGTCGCAATCGCCGTGGCGGAAACCATCTCCATGTCAGCAGCACCAGCACCCCAAACAGTGTGTAGGCCAACACAAACACCCAGGCCGGTGCATTGAAAAATATCAGACTTGACAACCAGTGTTCAATGAATGATTCGGCATAGCCCGCTTGCCCGGATTGGTGCCGTAAGGCCTGCTCCCAGATGGTCAGCGGGCACACTGCACCCAGCCAGCTTTGCACGATGACAAAGGCGATCAAGGCCAGATGCGCCAGCCTGATCCAACACTCACGTACCCAGGCCCAAGCACGAATGCCGCCCATCACAAACAGCAACTGTCCCACCACGACAAACGCAACAATGCCAACATGAAAAACAAGAATCAGATCGGCCAGAAAGGCGCTGGAGGCAGGTGAAAAGTCGAACATGGGAAAAGGTTCGCGTCATGGGACGCAATAGGTTGTATGGAGTGAGCAGGGCATATGGGGCGTTTTTCCGCACCGATCAACCACTTTAACCACGCCGACGGGGGTTTGTAGGGCTTAAATGCTGATTTACCAGGCAAAAATCCCCGTAAACCTTACAATAGTTCGTTACGCAAACCCCACATGAACGCCCCCATAGACGTCTCCTTCTTCAACCGCGCTGCCAAGCCGCTGACCAGTTACCGGAAGTACTGGGCCGCGCGTTTTGGCACGGCCAAATTTCTGCCCACCAGCCGGGCCGAGATGGATGCACTCGGTTGGGACAGTTGCGACATCATCATCGTCACCGGCGACGCCTATGTCGATCACCCGAGCTTTGGCATGGCCGTGATAGGCAGGATGCTGGAGGCCCAAGGTTTCAGGTGCGGGATCATTGCCCAGCCCGACTGGCAAAGCGCCGACCCTTTTCGCATTCTTGGTAAGCCGAATCTGTTCTTTGGCGTGACGGCCGGCAACATGGATTCGATGATCAACCGCTACACGGCCGATCACAAAATCCGCAGTGACGATGCCTACACGCCCGGCGACATCGGCGGCAAACGGCCTGACCGCGCGGCGCTGGTTTACTCACAGCGTTGCCGCGAAGCTTACAAAGACGTGCCAATTGTGCTGGGCGGCATTGAAGGCTCGCTCCGCCGCATCGCGCATTACGACTACTGGTCTGACAAGGTGCGCCGCAGCGTCGTGGTTGATGCCAAGTGCGACTTGCTGCTGTATGGCAACGCCGAGCGCGCGATTGTTGAAATTGCCCATCGACTGGCTGCCAAAGAGCCGATTGCCAGCATCACCGACGTGCGCGGCACAGCCTTCATTCGCCGCAGCGGTGACGAGACCTCGCAGGGCTGGTTCGAGATTGACTCAACCAGCGTAGACGCGCCGGGCAGGGTGGAGGCGCATGTCAACCCCTACATGATGATCTCGGACGTGGCGAAAGAGCAGGGTGCGACTTGCGCTCGTGAGGATGAAGCGGCTGAGGTTGCTGCCGGGGCCGAGGCGGTAGGCTCGCCGGTGATGACAAAAGTAAAAGCACCGCAGGCGAATCCGTCAATCAAGCCGCTTACCTTTGTGCCCAACCCCAGCTTGCCATCCATGCAAGGCAAGCTCAAAGTTCCGCCGCGTGACCGTTCTGTGATTCGTTTGCCGTCCTATGAGCAGGTCAAGAGCGACCCGATTTTGTACGCCCATGCCAACCGCGTGCTGCATTTGGAGACCAACCCCGGCAACGCGCGTGCTCTGGTGCAGGCACATGGCGAGGGCGTCACCTCGCGTGACGTGTGGATCACGCCGCCACCCATCCCACTCACCACCGCCGAGATGGACTA
>JAYVXE010000180.1:0-18985 GCA_043785395.1 Burkholderiaceae bacterium
TGCAGGCTCATAGCCCGGCTATGGGCCAAAAAGACGGTAAAAAATGGACCGCTGCGGTCGATTTTCAGCCGGCGCTCCCCAAGCCCGACAGGCTCCTAGGCCTTACCCGGATCGTTGCGCGGAGTCCTGGCGATGATTTTGCCGCGCTACGTCGATGGCTTGGGCGTAGTCGATCCCGTGCCTACAAAAGGCGGCCGTCTTCGCCCAGTGCGTGGTCAAGCCGCTGGAGCAAGCGGCTCAGGCGCGGGTCGTCGCTGGCGAGCACGGCGGCGGGCGTGTTTTCGTGGTCGGCCACGGCAAACGCCAGGTTCAGCGCGGCCAGTACGGCAATCCGCTCGCGGGCACGGGTTTTTCCGGCATCGCGAATCTGGCACATGGCCTCATCAACCCGCGCTACGGCGTCCCGCAAATGGGCTTCATTGCCGTCGGGACACGCCAGCAAATAACTCTGCTGCATGATTTGTACTTCAATTTGTTTCACGCGTTTTCCTCGCTGGCAGGCTGCTGCACGGTTTTGGGTAAACGTTCTTGCAGCAGGCGTTCGAGCAGGGCTTCGACGCGTGCGCGCGCCGCACTCAGCCGTGACTTGAGTGAGTCGCGCTCTTGGGTGAGGCGGCTGAGCTCCTCGGTCAGCAAGGCGTTGGTGCGTTGGAGCTCGTCGTGCCGCATGAGCAAGCGTTCGACGCGTTCTGCAATTTGGTCAATGGGGGACGGTTGGGCCATGGGGGACAGGGTAGAAGGGCAGGCCAGGGCTGGCACAGACAGGATGGGTGGTGGAGCGGCTTGGCGCCGGTGTCTGAGCGCCATTGTAGGTAGGACTTACGCAAAATTGACCTGGCTAGGCATTTTTTCGCAGACAGTACACCTGGTACGGCAAGAAAAAAGAACGACGCCAGGGCAGTTTTGCGTAAGTCCTATAGGGTCGTGCACGCAGTGGTCACCGTAGAATGCGCGGGTTGGTGCTCGCTGTGTGGTTCTCACGCGGCAGTTCAACGGGAAGCAGGGGGGCTTTTAGGCCTAACCTGCGCTGCCCCCGCAACGGTAAGCGGACGAATCAGCCCAGCTGATTCTGCTTGTGTCCAAGCCACTGGATGTATGCCAATACGTCTGGGAAGGCGATGCAAGTTGTTCCGCCAGCCCGGATACCGGCCAATAAGGTGGTGGTGCGCGCTTGAGGCGGCTGCACTGCCGTACTGCCCAGACACTGGCGGGGACGCTGGTGAGGGCAACTTGCCGTGGTTTTCTATTTATATGATGCTCAATTTGACCCGTGCCCGCGGGCTGCTGCTTTTGTCGGCGGCTTTTCCGTGGCTGGCGCACAGCCAGGATGTGCTGCCCTCTTCTGTTCTGGCTGACGTGAAGGGGCCTGGTTTGGAGGCGACCGTGGTCACTGCGACCCGGATTGCGACCCGGGCCGATGAGCTGACCAGCGAGCTGGTGGTGGTGGAGCGCGAGGCGATTGAGCGCTCGGCTGGGCGCACGCTGGCCGAGGTGCTGGCGCGCACAGCTTCGCTGCAAATGGCCAGCAGCGGTGGGCGCGGCAAGCAAAGCAGTGTGATGGTGCGCGGCACCGAGGCGCGGCACACGATTTTGCTGATCGACGGCGTGCGCTATGGCTCGGTGACGGCGGGGGCTCCGGTGTGGGACGGCATCCCGCTGGAGATGGTGGAGCGCATCGAGGTTCTCAAAGGCCCGGCCTCGGCGCTTTATGGGGCCGATGCGGCGGGTGGTGTGGTGCAGGTTTTTACGCGCCGTGGCAGCCCTGGCTTGCATCCTTTTGCCAGCGCCACTTTGGGCAGTGCCGGTTTTCGCGAGCTCAGTGCCGGGCTGCGCGGTGGCCAAGGGGAGCTGCGCTATACGCTGGGTGTGAACGATGTGCACGACGACGGTTTTTCTGCCACCAACGCGGGCGCGGCGTTTGGCATCCACAACCCCGACCGCGACGGTTTTCGCCAGCAGGCGCTGAACGCCTCGTTGGACTGGCAGTTGGCCACTGACTGGAGTTTCAGCGCTGGCGCGTTGCACTCGGACGGCACCAACCATTTTGACGAAGGCCCTGGCGCCGACAGCCAATCCGCGGTGCGCAGCCAGGTGCTGCGGCTGGGTTTGCAAGGGCGTTTGCAGCCGGGCTGGGACAGCCGTTTGAATTACAGCCAAAGCAGTGACCGTGACAACGCCTTGGTGTCGGTCAACGCACAGCGTCTGCCCAGACTGTATGAGACCCAGCAAAACCAGTGGACATGGCAAAACGATGTGCAAACCCCGGTGGGTACGGTGGTGCTGGGCTTGGAGTCCTTGCAGCAAAAGGTCGTCAGCTCAACCGCCTATGTGCGCACCGAGCGCCGCATCAACAGTGGCTTTGTCGGTGTCAGCGGGGCCGGGGCCGGGCATTCCTGGCAGCTCAATCTGCGCCATGACGACAACTCGCAGTTTGGCCGCAGCCGCACCGGCTATGCCGGCTACGGCTACCAGCTGAGCCGTCAATGGCGGGCCCATGCGTCCTACGGCACCGCGTTTGTTGCGCCCTCGTTCAATCTTTTGTACTGGCCGGACTTCAGCAATCCTTTGTTGCAGCCCGAAAAAGGCAAAAACGCCGAGTTGGGCCTTGACTGGACCCAGGGTGCGCACCAGGTCAAACTGCTGCACTTTGACAACCGCATTCGCGGCTTCATCACCTCGGGGCGGGCGCCGGTGAACCTGCCACGGGTGCGCATCCAGGGCTGGACGCTGGGCTATGACGGCCAGTTTGACGCCTTCAAGCTGCGCGTTGCGCACGACCAGATGCGCCCACGCAACGTCCTCAGTGGCCAGCAACTGCCGCGCCGGGCCAAGTCGCAAACGACGCTGGGGGCCGACTACCAGGCGGGGGCTTGGGGGCTTGGGGGCACGCTGCTGCATATGGGACGGCGCTATGACGACGCCGCCAACCTCAAGCCGCTGGCCGCCTACACCACGCTGGACCTCTACCTGGACTACCGCGTAAGCCCGAAATGGACGCTACAGGCCAAGCTCAACAATGCGGGCGGACAGGTCTATGAAACCGCGCAGGGCTACAACCAACCGGGCCGCCAAGTCTTTGCGACACTGCGCTACCAGCCATAGCTTGGCCCACCCCCGAAGCGCCTGTGGCGCTTCCCCTCAAGGGGGCGCACCCGGTGGCCTGGCAAAGCCAGTTCCACGGGTGCACTGGAAAGCGGCGCGCTCGTCTCGTGCTGTGGTGGCCATTCTGTGAAGGTTTCCAAGTTCAGAATTCACGCGATTGATGCGTGTTTTAGATGAGTATTATGGTATTGATAGCTGCTACCGCTTATATGCATGTCATTTCAATATTAAATATTGTTGAAATTGTTATTTCATAATATGTATAAGCTATTAAATTGATGTTTTTTATGCAAAAAAGCCTGTTCCTGTGGTTTGGCCTTGGCCGCCTGTTTTTTTCGATGCGTGGGCACCGGGCCGATGCCAGGCCGCGCCGAGCGGGCGGCTGGCTGCGGTGTGCGGCTGCGTTGGCCGCGCTGACCGCGCTGACCGCGCTGACCGCGCTGACCGCGCTGACCGCGTTGACGCTAGGCACGTTTGCCAACGCGGCCCAGCCCTACCAGGTGGTGGACGGGCGGGGCCAGACGCTGTGGTTCAGCCAGCCGCCGCAGCGCATCGTCAGCATGCTGCCGGCGCTGACCGAGAGCGTGTGCGCGCTGGGCCAGTGTGCACGCTTGGTCGGCGTTGACCGCTACTCCGACTGGCCGGCGTCGGTGCGCAGCCTGCCGCAGGTTGGCGGCCTGTACGACGCCAATGTCGAGGCCATCGTGGCGCTCAAGCCCGACTTGGTGCTGTTGGCGGCGTCGGCCCGGGTCACGCCCCGGCTGCAGGCGCTGGGCCTGCGCGTACTGGTGTTGGAGCCGCAGGGCTATGCCGATGTGCAGCGCATGCTGCACACGCTGGGGTTGGCGCTGCTGGGGCCGCAGCCCTCCGTACCGCCCAGGCCAAGCCGGGCCGACGTGCTGTGGCAGCAGATTGACGACGCCGTGGCGGCGCAGGCGCAGTTGTTGCCTAGCGGTGTGCGCGGCAGCCGGGTTTACTTTGAGGCCGGGCAGGGCGGTTACGCGGCCGGGGAGGCGTCTTTTATTGGCAGCCTGCTCAGCCGCCTGGGCGCGGACAACATCGTGCCGGCTGCGCTCGGGCCCTTTCCCTTGCTCAACCCCGAGTTCGTGGTCCGCGCCGACCCCGATCTGATCATGCTCGGCGAGCGCGCCAGCGCCGATGTGGCACGCCGCCCCGGCTGGGCCGGGCTGCGGGCGCTGCGGGCTGCGCGTGTTTGCAGCTTTAGCCCGGCGCAATTGGATATCTTGGCCCGGCCCGGCCCGCGCATGGGCGAGGCGGCGGCGATTTTGGCGCGTTGCCTGGCCGTGCATGCAACGGCGCACGCACCGGTACATACACCAGCGCACGCCACTGCACCAGCCCATTCAGCCGCCGCACCATGAACGGCTTGAACCCCAGCAATCTCCGGCCAGGCCGTGCCAGCAGCGTGCGGCAGGCCATGCTACTGCTGTGGTTAGGCCTTGTTTTTCTGTTGCTCGGCACGGCCATCGGCAGCCAGGGCTGGGAGCCGATGGCGCAGGCGCTCGGCCTGCACGCGGGGCCGGACAGCGATATCGCACGCCAAATTTTGTTGGACATCCGCTTGCCGCGCAGCCTTGGGGCCTGGCTGGCCGGGGCCTTGCTGGGCCTGGCCGGGGCGCTGGCGCAAGGCCTTTTCCGCAACCCCTTGGCCGACCCTTATTTGCTTGGCAGCGCCTCGGGCGCGGTGCTCGGGGTGGCGCTGGCCCTGGTGCTGGCGACCAGCAGCTTGGCGTCCTCGCCGTGGCTGCTGCGGCTGGGGCTCAACGGCGCCGCCTTTGTCGGTGCGCTGCTGGCGGTGTTGCTGACTTTGCTGCTGGCGCAGGGCGTGCAGCACACGCTGCGCCTGTTGCTGGCCGGCGTCATCGTCGGCGTCGTCTTGGGCGCTATCAAAGAGTTGTTGACGCTGGCCGCGCCCGAAACCCTGCGCCCTTTGCAAGGCTTTATGTTGGGCAGCACCGGCTTGCTCGGCTGGCCTGCGGTGGCCCTGCTGGCCGCCGTTTGGTTGCCCTGTGCGCTGGCCGCCTGGGGCTTGAGCCGGGGGCTGGACGCGCTGGCGCTGGGCGAGGCCAGCGCGGCCAGCCTGGGCCTGCCCTTGGCTGCGCTGCGCGCTGCGCTGGTGTTGTTGCTGGCGCTGGCCACCGGCTGCGCAGTGGCGCAGACCGGCCTGATCGCCTTTGTCGGACTGGCCGCGCCGCACCTGGTGCGGGCGCTGGGCAGCCGCCGCAGCAGTGCGCTGCTGTGCTTGTCCAGCCTGGTGGGCGGCGCCTTGTTGCTGGGCGCCGATGTGTTGGCACGCGGGCTGCTGGCGCCGCGTGAGCTGCCCGTGGGGGTGTTGACTGCGCTGTTCGGTGGCGGCTATTTGCTGGCCTTGATGTACCGGCATCGACCTGGTCAAGGATTTTGATTTGTCTAATTTGATAGCTATAAGCGCAATAGATATAAGCGTAAAACAAGGTTTTGTTTATGTATTGCACAGCGTCGACCTGGACTTGCGCGCAGGCCGCTGGACCAGCATCGTCGGCCCCAACGGCGCGGGCAAATCGACCCTGCTCCAAGCCCTGGCGGGCTTGCTGCCCTGCCTCGGTAGCGTGGCCTTGTTCGGCACGCCTTGGGCCGCTTTGCCACGCCGCCAGCGGGCGCGCCAACTGGCCTGGCTTGGGCAAAACGAGCGCGCCACCGACGCCATGACGGTCTACGACATCGCCATGCTGGGCCGCCTGCCGCACCGCGCCTGGTTGGCCGCGCCCAGCGCCGCCGACTGCCAAGCGGTGGAGCAGGCCTTGCGCCGCACCCAGGCCTGGGAGTGGCGCGCACGCACCCTGGCCGAGCTCTCCGGCGGCGAGCGCCAACGGGTGTTGCTGGCGCGGGTGTTGGCGGTGCAGGCGCAAGTGCTGCTGCTGGACGAGCCACTGAGCGGCCTTGATCCGCCGCACCAGACCGACTGGCTGCTGACCATGCGGGCGCTGGTGGCGCAGGGCACGACGGTGGTCAGCGTGCTGCATGAAATATCGGCCGCGCTGCAAGCCGACGACATGCTGATCCTGGCCGAGGGCCGCGTGCAGCACCAAGGCGCGTGCAGCGCAGCGGCCACCCACCGCGCGCTAGAGCAGGTGTTTGACGACAAGATCCAGGTTCATTGCCTGCATGGGCAATGGCTGGCGCTGGCCCAGCTGGGCCATCACGCCGCTGGTACCGGTACTGGTACCGCTCCCGTCCCATAGCCTGCGGCGGCTTGCAATACCCCACCGGCTTGGATGTGCACGGCGCAGTATTTGAACTCTGGGATTTTGCCAAACGGGTCGAGTGCGGCATTCGTCACCAGGTTGATGGCCGCCTCGGCGTAGGCGAACGGGATGAAGACTGCGCCGCGTGGCGTGCCGGGGTCTTCGCGCACGTGCAGCACCACCGAGCCACGGCGGGAGCGCACGCTGACGACGGCGCCGGCCTCCAGGCCCAGCGCGCGCAGCTCGTCGGGGTGGAGCGAGGCCATCGCCAGCGGCTCTAGCGCATTCAGCACCTGGGCGCGGCGCGTCATGCTGCCGGTGTGCCAATGCTCAAGCTGGCGGCCCGTGATCAGCACAAACGGATAGTCGGCGTCGGGCTGCTCGGCTGGCGGCAAGATGTCTACCGGCATCAGGCGAACGCGGCCACTGGCGGTTGGAAAGTTGTCGATAAAGACGATCGGCTGGCCCGGATCGTCGGCGCTCAGGCAGGGGTAGGTGACGCTGGATTCGCGTTGCAGCCGCTCCCAGCTGATGCCGCCGATGGCGCTGTGCATGGCTTGGCGCATTTCCTCAAACACCGCCGCCACGCCGTGCTCCTCGCCGGGGTAGTGCCAGTTCAGCCCCATGCGCTGCGCTATTTGCTGGATGCTCCAGAGGTCGGCGCGGGCCTCGCCGGGCGGGTTCAGTGCGCGTTGGCCGAGCTGCACCATGCGGTCGGTGTTGCTGACGCTGCCGGTTTTCTCGGGCCAGGCGCTGGCCGGCAGGATGACGTCGGCGAGCCAGGCGGTTTCGGTCATGAAGATGTCTTGCACCACCAAATGCTCCAAGCTGGCCAGCGCATGGCGGGCGTGGTTCAGGTCTGGGTCGCTCATGGCCGGGTTCTCGCCCATGATGTACATGCCGCGCACCTTGTGCGGGTCGGCGTCATCGGCCAGCGCCTTGTGCATGATTTCGACCACCGTGTAGCCGGGCTGGTCGTCCAGTTGGCAACCCCAAAATGCCTCGAACCACTGGTGTACGGCCGGGTTGTCGACCCGTTGGTAGTTGGGGAACATCATCGGGATCAGCCCGGCGTCACTGGCGCCTTGGACGTTGTTTTGGCCACGCAGCGGGTGCAGGCCGGAGCCGGGTTTGCCGATCTGGCCGGTGATGCTGGCCAGCGCAATCAGGCAGCGCACGTTGTCGGTGCCGTGGGTGTGTTGGCTGATGCCCATGCCCCACAAGATGATGGCGCTTTTGGCCTGGGCGTAGGCGCGGGCGACTTCGCGCAGCAGAGGGGCGGGGATGCCGCAGATTGGCGCCATCGCCTCGGGGCTGTAGGCCTGGACGTTGGCGCGCAAGGCCTCGAAGTCGCTGACCCGGTCGCGGATGAAATCGGCGTCGATCAGGTCTTCATCGATCACTGTGTGGATCAGCGCATTGAGCATGGCGACATCGGTGTCGGGCTTGAACTGCAAGGTGCGCCAGGCGTGTTGGCCGATGTCGGTGATGCGCGGGTCGGCCAGCACGATTTTGCTGCCGCCTTTGGCCGCGTTTTTCATCCACGTGGCCGCAACCGGATGGTTGGCGCTGGGGTTGGAGCCAATCACCAAAATAAGCTCGGCCTGCGCCACATCGCTGACCGGGTTGCTGACCGCGCCCGAGCCCACGCCTTCGAGCAGGGCGGCAACGCTGGAGGCGTGGCACAGGCGGGTGCAGTGGTCGACATTGTTGGAGCCAAAGCCAGTACGCACCAGTTTTTGGAACAGGTAAGCCTCTTCGTTGCTGCCCTTGGCCGAGCCGAAACCGGCCAAGGCCTTGGGGCCGTAGCGCTTGCGCAACCCCGTCAAACCACCAGCGGCCAGCGCCAACGCCTCGTCCCAGCTGGCCTCGCGAAACAGCTCGGACCAGTCGCCGCCGGGGCGCGGCACCTGTGCCGGGTCTTTGGCCACGCCGGTTTTGCGGATCAAGGGCTGCGTCAGCCGCTGTGGGTGGTGGGCATAGTCAAAGCCAAAGCGGCCTTTGACGCACAGGCGGCTGTGGTTGGCCGGGCCGTCGCGGCCCTCGACTTGGACGATTTTTTCGTCCTTGACGTGGTAGGTCAGCAAGCAGCCGACACCGCAAAACGGGCAGACCGAGTCGACTTTTCTGTCGACTTGCTGCGAGCCGATCAGGGTTTTGGCGCTGAGCGCGCCGGTCGGGCAGGCTTGGATGCACTCACCGCAGGCGACGCAGCTGCTGCTTCCCATGGCGTCGTCCAGGTCGAACACGATGCGGCTGTCGGCACCGCGCTGCGCGTAGCCAATAACGCCATTGACCTGCTCTTCGCGGCAGGCGCGCACGCACAAGTTGCACTGGATGCAGGCGTCAAGGTTGACCGCCATCGCTGGGTGGCTCAGGTCGGGCGCGGGCTGCGTGCGGCGCAGGGCTTGCAAGGCCGGGCGCACGCTGACCTGCTGCTGCGCCGCCCAGTGGCTGAGCTGGCCGTGCTGGCCAGGGGCGGCGGAAGGTGTGGAGGCTGCGGAGGCTGCGGAGAACCCGCCGTCCATCGGCGGCGCGCGCAGCACATCGCCATCGGTCCAGCGGTGGCCGACGTCGGGCATGTCGGACAGCAGCATTTCCAGCACCATGTTTTGGCTCTTCTGTGCCCGTGGGCTGGCGCTGTGCACCACCATGCCGGGGCTGACCGTGCGGCAACAGCTGGGTGCCAGCGTGCGCTCGCCGTCGATCTCCACCACGCAGGCGCGGCAGTTGCCGTCTGCGCGCAGGCCGTCTTTGTGGCACAGATGGGGAATGTGCACACCCTGCGCACGGGCTGCATGCAGGATGCTTTGGCCCGCCAAAGCCTGGGTCGGCTGGCCGTTCAAGACGAAGTCGATGCGCTGCGGGCTGAGCACAGCCTGGTTGAGGCGGGCGTTCATGGCTTGTTTCCTATCGTTCCTAGGGTTCCGGCTTGTTCGGGGTCGCGCCACTGTGGCGCGCCGACTTCATCGGCAAAGTATTTTTGAATACTGCGAATCGGGTTCGGCGCAGCCTGGCCCAAGCCGCAAATCGAGGCGTCGGCCATCACCTGCGCCAAATCCTCCAGCGTGTCGGCATCCCATACCGGCGCCTGCATCAAGGCCACCGCCTTCACCGTGCCCACCCGGCACGGCGTGCACTGGCCACAGCTCTCGGCGGCAAAAAATCGCATCACGTTGAGCGCCGCGTCGCGCGCCCGGTCGTGCTGGCTCAGCACAATGACCGCCGCCGAGCCTATAAAGCAGCCATACGGCTGCAAAGTGTCAAAGTCGAGCGGAATTTGGTTCAGGTGCGCCGGCAAAATGCCGCCCGACGCACCGCCTGGCAAATAGGCGTAAAGCTGGTGCCCGCTTTGCATGCCGCCGCAGTACTCGTCGACCAGCTCTTGCAGCGTGATGCCGGCGGGCGCCAGCTTGACGCCCGGATAGTTGACCCGCCCACTGACGCTGAAGCTGCGCAAGCCCCGGCGCCCGTGGCGGCCAAAGCTGTTGAACCACGACGCACCCTTCTCCAAAATATCGCGCACCCAGTACAGGGTCTCGAAGTTGTGCTCCAGCGTGGGACGCCCAAACAGCCCGACCTCGGCGATGTACGGCGGGCGCATGCGCGGCTCGCCCCGCTTGCCCTCGATGCTCTCCAGCATGGCCGACTCTTCGCCGCAGATATAGGCGCCCGCGCCCCGGCGCAGCGCAATCGGCGGCAAGGCGCAGGGTGGGTCGGCGCGCAACTTGTCCAACTCGGCTTGCAGCAAAGCGCGGCAGCCGTGGTACTCGTCGCGCAGGTAAATGGTGCAAGCGGCAATGCCCACAATGTGGGCCGCGACCAGCATGCCCTCTAAAAAGCGGTGCGGATCGCGCTCTAGATACACCCGGTCTTTGAAGGTGCCCGGCTCGCCTTCGTCAATATTCACCGCCAACAAGCGCGGTGCGCTTTGGCCGCGCACGATGCGCCATTTGCGCCCGGTGGCAAAACCCGCCCCGCCCAAGCCGCGCAGGCCGCCGTCCTCCATGGTTTGCAGCGCCGCCTCGGCGTCTTGCTCGCCCGCCACCAGCGCCGCCAACAAGCGGTAGCCACCGTGCGCGCGGTAGCTTGCGTAATCGGTGTAGGCAGGCGCCATGGGAAGCTGCGTGCTGGGCGGCGGTGAGACGCTGCGCTCGGCCCAGTCTGATGCTATATAATTAATAGCTGTAAGCGCTTGTGGATGTTGCGTTACAGACCTATTTTCCTTAAATTTTTTGGATTCCAGCAAAGCCAGCAGTGCTTGCGGCGTGGCCTGCGGCACTGGGCGCTGGTGCAAGACAGCCGCCGGAGCCTGCTCGCAGCGCCCAATGCAGGGCACGGCCAGCACCCGCAGCGCCGCGTGACCGGCCTGGGCCAAGAGCTGCGGCAAACGGGCCAGCAAATCCTGCGCCCCGGCCATGCTGCAGGCCAAGCTATCGCAGACGCGCAGGGTCAGGCCGGGTGCTGCATCGTCGCCCCGCACCAGATCGAAGTGGTGGTAAAAGCTGGCCACCTCCTGCACCTCGGCCATGGGGATGCGCATCTCCTGGGCCAGCGCCACCAAGTGCACGTCGTGCAAGCCGCCGTAATGGTCTTGCAGCAGGTGCAGGTACTCAATCAACAGATCACGCCCATGCCCGGTTTCTGGCGCCGGGCCGATCAAGGCGCGCACTTGCTGCAAGGCGGCGTCTTGCGGTTGGCGCCCCTTGAGTCGACTTTTGCGCCGGATCAGGGCACGCATGTCGTCGACGCTGGCCAGGGCCACGCTGTTGGAGGCACCTGCGTGGGCGGGCTGCTCTGGGTGTTGCGAATGCTGCATGTCCATTAACCTTTTTATAAAAATACTTGTAATTTGAATAGTATTGCGTGGGATTTTTTTTGCAAAATTATTAAAATAATTATTCTAACCGTTAAAACCAATACCGGGGATAACTTTTTCGTGCCAGAAAATTGTTGAAAAACAATGCCAGCACCAGCAACACCAACGCACCGGACAGGGTCGGCATCCATAAAAACCACCAATCAGGCTGCGCCAGCATGATGATGACCGGGTTGGAGCCCGCTGGCGGATGCACGGTGCGCGTCAGCATCATCACCATAATGGCCGTGCCCGCCGCCAAAGCCATGCTCCACCAGTGCGGGCCAAAGAGCGATAAAAAAACCAGACCAACCAAGGACGCCAAGAAGTGCCCGCCCACCACATTGCGCGGTTGTGAAAATGGGCTTTCAGGAAAACCAAACAGCAAAACACAACTGGCGCCAAACGAGCCAAGCACCCAAGCCGCACCACCCATTTGGGCCAGCAATGCAAGCGCGGCAATGGCCAAAAAACCACCGCCGCCAGCCATAATGATGTCAGCCCAAGCTGCGCGCGGCGGGCAACTGGCGCCGCTTTTGTTTTTGAAGAAATTCATGCTGTTTGAGGGTTTAAAAATATTTGATTTTTTGAGAATAAATAAATTTGCAGAATGGATTGGGTTAAAGCACAGCATATTTTATTGAAAAAACTTTGCAACACTGAGCAATGTTCGGTAAACCCCCCAGGCCAACGGCAAGCCGACCGCCGCCCAAGCCAAGAGCACCAACAATGGGTTGACTGCACCTGAGCCCGGCCCGGCCGTCCCACGGGGGGCGACCTCGGACGCGACCACCCGCTCGTGCGCCAATTTTTTCTCATGGGCCAATTCTTGCTCAGTCATGAAGTGCTTGTCGGCCAATGGACGTACCAATAAATTGCAAATCAAGCCTACCACCAACATTCCAACCAAAATGTACATCGTTTGGTTGTAAACCTGCTCTCTTGGGATTCCGAGTCCCAATTGGTACTCGCGCATATAATTGACAACCACCGGCCCCAGGACACCGGCAGTCGCCCAGGCGGTTAACAGGCGGCCATGGATCGCACCCACCATTTGTGTTCCAAATAAATCTGCAAGGTATGCTGGAATCGTTGAAAAACCACCGCCGTACATGCTTAAAATAATACACAATGCGCCCACAAACAAGACGATATTTCCCGCCGCCGCACTTCCTGATATACTAAAATAAAGCAGACCACCAAGCACAAAGAAAATGGCGTAGGTTACTTTTCGCCCCATTTTATCTGACAAGCTAGCCCAGAAAAAACGTCCGCCAATATTGAAAAGACTTAACAGGGCCGTAAATCCCGCTGCCACGGTTGCAATGGCTGTCAATTGCGCCTTGTCCAGATTGCCAAATTTTTGTTCAACGCCTATCAGTGAGCCACCAAAGACCTCTTGCAGCATGGGTGAAGCAATGCCAATCACACCAATACCGGCGCTCACATTCATGCACAGCACCATCCAAATTAACCAAAATTGAGGAATGCCCCAAACTTTTTTGACATGCACATTGCGCTGGGTAATCATGGTGTTAACCGCTTGTGCGGGTGCTGCTGTCCACCCGGCGGGCTTCCAACCTGTTTCTGGCACCCGGTAGCCAAAAGTGCCCGCCATCATAAATACAAAATAAATTAAACCCATGACCACAAAAGTCGCTGCCACGCCAACATCCGTAGGGCTGGCAAAGTATTTCATCAGATCTGCCGCCAAGGGTGAGCCGATCATGGCGCCACCGCCAAATCCCATAATGGCCATGCCGGTCGCCATGCCGCGTCGATCAGGAAACCATTTTATCAAGGTGGAAACCGGAGATATATAACCCAGGCCCAAACCAATGCCACCAATAATTCCAGATCCAACAATCATGAGCCAAAATTGGTGCAGGTAAACGCCCAGTGCTGACAGCAGCATGCCACCACACCAGCACAGTGCCGATACCACCCCAGCCTTGCGTGGCCCGGCCCGTTCTAACCAGCCACCCCATAATGCAGCGGAAGAGCCCAGTAGCACGAAAAACAAGGTGTACATCCAGCCGAGGGTTGAGATTTTCCAGTCGCATTGGGTGGTAAACAGTTCTGACCAAAATCCCACGTCAGGGCCACAAGCAATGCTTTCTTTAATGCCTATTGCTTTTGACAAAGGCAACCAGAAAACAGAAAACCCATAAGCCATGCCAATGCACAAGTGTATGGCCAAGGCGGCGGGTGGAACCAGCCAGCGGTTAAAGTCAGGGCCGGCAATGGTGCGTTCTTTTTCAAGTATTTTTAGCATTTTGTCTTCCGTTTAAATTAATTGAATTAAAGTTAATTAAATTTCGTTTTCCGGTATTCAGTGGCAAAAAATCAAAAAACCTCGTAAGTTTCAATTGAGGTTATATTAACCTTTAAAAATGCTGGTGTTGTCCATAGGTGTTAATACGTAAGAGCATACCCAAGAAGCAGGCCTCCATGGTGTACCTTCCAGCAGCTGTAGGCGATTGGTGGGTTGGTTTTTTAGGCGGCATGGAATAAGCGTATTAAACGCTGTAAATTTCTGGGTTTCTCTCTGTGATTTTTAAAGAAACCTGTTTTGATAAAATGCCCGATCCTGGGGTGGCGCTGGTGTTGAAATGAAAGCCATTAAAATTATGTAATGGGTTAAAGCATAATTTTACAGACGCACATTTTCAATGCTGGCAGCGGGATGGGTTATTTTTGAAATCCAATGACCGCGAACGCCAATTATTCAATAACCGCAAAGTATGGGGCCTTTGCGGTTGTGGAGTCATGTGTGGTGCCCGTCATGCAATGGCAGCGTTGCTTGCCGCCTGGGGTACTATGCCGTTTCGTGTGGAACGCAACTCACATCATGCGGCGGCTTGTTTGGCGAATGGATGGGCCGGCATGTGCTTGGACATGCGCAGGTATGGGATGGAGATGAAGTTCGTCGCGGTGCGGAATCCACGCGCTGCGCGCTTGGCCTGTTGCAGCAAGCCGTTCATGGCCTCGACGTAAGCGTTGGAGCGGTTATTGATCATCCCGCGCACGACGGCGTCGAGGCGCTCGGTGATGGTCTTGGCCAGCTTCTTGAACGGATCGAGTCGGCTGCGCCGGGCCCACGCAACCAGGCTTGCAGGTCGGCGCGCGCGAGCTGAAAGTCTTTGTTGGCAGCGGCCCGCGCGTAGACCTCTCGCAGACCCATCTTCAGGCGCCAGGCGCGGGCACTCTTCAGGCTGGAGCGCTGCAGCCAATGCATCGTGTGGGTTTGCTTGAGCGTCCAGTTTTGAGGATTTTTGCGCATCCCCCACATCAGGCCGGTGAGGGTCTTGCGCTCGGTCGTGGCGAGCGCCTCACTGACGAGGCGGCCTGCAGCGGTGCGAGCACGGTAGATGTGATTGTCGATTCCGCTCTACTCGCGCTAGGGTGCGTGGGGTGGCCTCGGCTGGAGACTTCCCGCGCCTTCGGCTGTGTCCGCCGGTCGATGGCCCGGTGCGAGTGATGTGGGATTGGCGGAATGCGCCGTGGACCATTGCACCAGCAGCAGACCGGCCAACATCAGCAGCACCCCTGCGACTCGCCCAAACGTAGCGGGCCGGATCAGTAGCCCCACCCACCCGAAATGATCGATCAGCAGCGAGGCCACCAGTTGGCCCGCGATCGCGCTGACCATAAAGCCGGTGACACCCAGCCGGGGTGTCAGCATCAGAGCCGACGTGATGTAGATGACCCCGGCGACTCCGCCGACCCATACCCACAGCGGCATTTGCTGGGCTTGGCCGAGGAGCGGGGCGGGGATGCGCTTCACCAGCAACACGGGCACCACCAGCAGCAGGCTGATGAGAAGCGATGCGAGCGTGGCCCACAGCGGATGGCCGAGCGCGCGTCCCAGCGCGGCGTTGCTGCCGGCTTGCAATGGAACCAAGGCCCCAGCCATGAGAGCGATGGCGGCCAAGGCTAGGGCGGAGAAAGGCAGGGATGACGACATGCTTCAGTACCTCGATTTTTGCGACACCCCAGTATTTCGCATATAAACCTCGAATGGAAATTCTAAGTTCTGGGGCATGACATTCGTGCAATGAATAATCTCAGCCGAATCGATCTCAATCTGCTGGTGACGCTCCATGCCCTGCTCGTGGAGCGACACATCTCGCGCACCGCGTTGCGTCTGCACAAGAGCCAGCCGGCGATCAGCCATGCGCTCGCTCATTTGCGCGATCTGTTCGACGACCCCCTGCTGATTCGTCGCGGTGGGAGGCTTGAACTCACACCTCGCGCCAACGAACTGATGCCAGCGCTGACTCAGATCCTCGATCAAGTGGGTACCTTGCTCGCGCCGCCTCCGTTCGACCCCGTCCGCACGCAACGAATTTTTCACCTTGCCATGTCGGACTACGGTGCGCGGGTGGTCTTGCCTAGCTTGGTGCGTACACTTCGTCTACAGGCGCCTGGCGTGGATCTTGTGGTTACCCAAGCCGGCCGCGAAGCAATGGCGTTGGCGGCCATCGAAGGTGAGACCGATCTTGCACTCGGCGTTTTCCCGCGTCTCCCCGACCCGTTGCGGCGGCAAACGCTGTTCGTGGACCGCTTTGCATGTTTGGCCGACGCTTCAAGCTATGCAGAGGTCAGCCTGGATATCGATGCTTGGCTACAGCGTCCTCATGCGCTGGTATCGATGCGGGCCGGAATGGATAACGAGGTTGATCGCGCGCTGGCCGCCCTTGGCCGCCAACGTCACCTCACGCTGGTGCTGCCGCATTGGGGCGTGGCCAACGATCTGATTGCCGGCACGGACCTCATCCTGACCGTGGCCCGGCGCAATCTGGACTCGACGCAGCAGGACGCCCGGCTGCGTGTATTCGAGCCACCGTTTCCGATCGCTCCGTTCGCATTCGAACAGGTCTGGCATCCTCGCCGAGACGTTGATCCCGCACATCGCTGGCTGCGGCAATTGGTCGCTGGTGTTGCGGCGGGCGCGTAATCGCGCTTTCGTGCGTCCGGGGTGCGTTTGCGCTTGAGGCAAGTCGTCTGTCCGGCTGCCGTAGATCTGGAAAAATCCAGTTTTTAATAAGAAATATCCGAATTCTTCCCTTCACAAAGCATTCGCTAAACGAATGTGGTGAATTCTAATTAATCATTTGATCTATTTGCATCTCGGGGGAAAATGGTTGCCTGTGTGCGATCTTGCGATTGATTCATCCCCGGTTTGACTTCAAATCGCCACTAAATCCAAAGAAAAAACAGGCATACGGGCCACAGCATGAAATCAATGTTAAGGAGGTAGCATGAAACGTGAAATTGACTATGACGCCATTGGGAATCAATTTGAACGCTTCACGGACACCGCGGCGCAGCGATTCGTTGAAGTGAGAACGATCATGCACATGGTGGGCGAGGTACAAAACCAAAATGTCCTGGATTTAGCTTGTGGCTACGGGTTCTTCGGGCGCGCTCTTCTCCGCCAAGGTGCAAGCCAAGTGCTCGGCGTGGACATTTCCCCCAAGATGATCCAACTGGCACGAGAAGCATCGATTCACAACAACGATGCGATCGCGTATCAGGTCGCTAATGCGGCTTATGTCGAGGTGTACGGTGAATTCGATCTTGTCGTGGCTGCATGGCTCTTCAACTACGCGCAAACGCCAGATGAACTGACGAACATGTTCAAGACGGTTGCCTGCAACCTCAAGCCCTCGGGGCGTCTGGTCGCCTACACCGTGCATCCCGACTACGCACTCGAAAAAGGTAATTTCACGGCATATGGGGTGACAGTATTGAGTGATGAGCCCTGGCATGGAGGCTCTCGCTGCAAGGCGGAGTTTGTCACCGCTACTCCCAGTCCCTTCACCTTTTATCGCTGGACTCGCCAGCAATACGAGTCTGCAATCCGCGCCGCCGGGTTTTCGTCATTCCGGTGGCAAGAGCCAATGCTCGAGTCATCGGATCGCGATCGTCATACGGCAGGCTTCTGGCAGGTTTTCGAAGACAACTGTTTGCAGACCGGGCTCGTCTGCAAGCCGTAGATGTCGTCAAACGTATCTCGTTATACATAAGTCTGAAAACCCATATGAATCAACAACTTCTAAAATTGGCCGGCCTACTTTTGCATCGCGGTCTATAAAAATCAACGACTTACGAGTGCCTACCTTCGATTTATTTTCCATCAGAAGGTTAAAACCACCGACGTCCAGCCGGTCAGCTTCAGCTAGGAAAATAGGGATGCTGGAGGTGCGAGATGGACTACAGATACGGAAGTCATACGGTATTTCAGATTGAGTACCACTTTGTGTGGGTGACGAAATACCGATACAAGGTACTGACAACAGAGGTGGCGGAGAGGGGTCGAGAGTTGGTTCGGTAAGTGTGCGCGACGTTTGAGATCAGGATAGTAAGTGGAGTGGTGAGCAAAGACCACGTGCATATATTGATAAGTGCGCCGCCGAATATAGCACCTAGCGAAATCATGCGAAGAATCAAAGGGAACACGTCGAGCCGCTTGTTCGAGGAGTTCCCGCATTTGAAGAAGAGATATTGGGGAAAGCATTTTTGGGCACGTGGGTACTTCTGTGCGACGGTGGGACAGATGAAAGAGGAGATGATCAAACAGTATTTGGAGCATCACTTCGAGCCAAATACAAACGACAGTTTCAGGATGGCGCCATCCATAGACGCATCGTTCAGGCGACGCGTATCCGGACTTCCAGTCCGTAATCCAAACCCACCTACTTCAGTAGGTGGTTGTTTAGTTCGATGCGAAATAACTTGTGTATAACGAGATGCGTCAAACGGGGGCGGAAATGGAAACACAGGACTTTGTCTATCTCCCGAGTTTTTATGAAGTTGCGAATTCGGATATGACGGATCGTCAACTACTTGGTCTGACCGATCGACTCGGACCGGAACGCGATCTCTCTGTAAGTGCAGCTGTCTTCCGTCGACTAGCACAACGAGATGTTCCGTCGCTGGCCCGGCTGGTCGAAGAAAAGCAGCTGTCGTTGTCGGAGCGCTATGCCGCCGGCCGGCTCCTCTGCGAATTGGGCGACCCTCGGATCGTTCCTCTGGAACCTCCAATGATCGACGTCCCTGGTGGTGTCGCGCAAATCGGACTTCCGGTCGACGCTGTGGATGACGTAATGACTTCACTCGCCAGGCTTGGATTGGCGCGCGAATGGATCGCCAAGGAGACCCCTCGGCACGCGGTTACTTTGCGCAATTTTCGAATCGCCAAATACCCTGTCACTAATTTCGAGTACCGGGCCTTCTTGGCCGCATCGGGCGAATCCCGTCTGCCCACCAGTTGGTTTCTCGGACGTTATCCTGTGGAACGAGCCAATCATCCGGTCTACGGTATCTCCCACATCGATGCCGATCGTTATGCCGCCTGGTTATCGCGCTCCACTGGACGTGCTTTTCGTCTACCACTCGAAGCTGAATGGGAGTTCGCCGCTGCCGGGTCGGCTGGCTTCACGTACCCGTGGGGGAATCGGTTCCTCGTGGACCACGCCAACACAGCAGAAAGCGCAATTTTTTCGTCGACGCCTGTTGGCATGTTTCCGAACGGAGTATCTCCCTTCGGATGCCTTGATATGGCGGGTAACGTAGAGGAGTTCGTCAGTGACATCTATGCCCCCTATCCCGGTGGATCTGCTGTGTTCGATGACCTGGTTGCTGCAATAGGTCCCCACCGGATCGCTCGTGGCGGCAGCTTTTCCCGGTTTCGCGATCTGGCCAGAACGACACGGCGGCACGGCAAATTTCCTCGCGATATCTACGTCGTCGGATTTCGCCTGGCAGAAGATCT
>JAYVXE010000181.1:0-18957 GCA_043785395.1 Burkholderiaceae bacterium
CTCACCCAAGAGGTGAACGTGATCGAAGCAGAAAAATCCAATATCCATGCGGCGCTCCAGAAGAAAACAAGCGGTCAACTGCGGTTTCTAGGTTCAAGGCCGTACCAGCTGGTGGGCGTGCAACCGCAAGCCCAAAGCCACGGCACTGGCCCGAGGCGGGGGCGTCACCAAGCTGACCACGATGACGGTAAGAGCGTTGAGCGCCATCGCGAGCAGCCCCACTTCCCAGCCTGGGAACCAGGCACTCCAACCGACCTGCGCAAACGGCGCCAGCAAGGCGGTAAAGCCCACCACGATGCCTGCCACCACGCCCAGTGCCGTCGTGCGCCGCCACAAAAATGCCAAAAATACGCCAGGCCCAAGCATCCCGATGGCGGAATAGGCCTTCAGCAAGATGGAGACCAGCGAGCCCTTTTGCTCCATGGACAGCCAAACGGCCAGCACCGCAAAACCAACCAGCGCAAGGCGCGACACGAGCAGCGCGCGCGACTCCGCCAGTGCCGGATAAAAGGGCGTCACCACATTGCGCGTAAAGATGGTGCCCGCCGTGAGCAACAGCACCGAGCCCGGCACCAGCGCCAGCAGCACACCCGTACCCGCCAGCAGGCCAATCACCCAGTCCGGGTATTGGGTTGACACAAACTGCAACAAGGCTGCATTCATGTTGCCACCGGGCGGCTGCGTGCCGGCCACCAGGGCCGCAAAGCCCATCAGGATGATGAAGAAATAGGCCAGCGAATAAATCGGCTGCCAGATCGCATTGCGCCGGATCGACGTCGGGCTGTGCGCCGAGTACGAGATCTGGAACAGATGCGGGAACACCCAATTGCCCAAAGCCACGTTCAAAGCCGCCGTGATCAACCAGATGTTGGTGGTGGGTGCCGTCGGGTCCGCACCCGGCAGCTTGCCAATACCAGGGCGCATCGCCTCCGCCATATCGAAGATGTCAAACATGGACTTCGCGCCGACCTTGCTGGCCACGGTGGCGGCCAGCACCACCATCAGCACAATCATCATCACATCCTTGACACCAGCCGCAAAAGCGGCCGACCGCAATCCGGCAAACAGCACAAAAGCCACCATCAACGCACCGGCGATGAACAAAGACAGCGTAGGCGATACCGCCTGATTGAAGGTCAGCGATACCACCAGGCCCAGGCTGACGAGTTGAATCTGAACGTAAATCACGAGGCTGGCGATGCCGATCAGCCCCGTTACCACGCCCAGCCAAGGCGCGTCATACCGCGCGGCAAGAAAATCGGCTTGCGTCAACAGCTGCGCACTGCGCCCGGCGCGCCAGATCTTGGGCATCAGCAGGTAGCCGATGGCAAACGACAGCGACACGGAGCAAAACGCCAGATAGGCAGGCGCCCCCAGCGCCCAGGCATAACCGGCAATCCCGAACACGGCGAAGGTGGTGTAGATCTCGCCCGCGTTCATGAACCAGAACAGCAGGGTGCCCATGCTGCGCCCACCGACCGCCCAGTCAGCGACCGTTTTGCCGCGCGACGACGCGCGACCAAAGCCGATGGCACCGACAACGGTGGCCAAAAGCAGTAAAGCTGCAATGGTGAACTTCATGGTGCAGCTTTCTGGGTTGCCGTGGCAACGATGAAAGCCGCCTCCTCGTCTTCCAGTCCGGCTCGGCGATCCAGGTGAAAAACCAGCGCAAAGATCGTGCTGGCGAACACGACCCCCGCCATTTGCCAAACCATGGGGAATGGCATGCCGAACGGACGCAAGGCGATCTCATTGACCAAGGGAATACAAGCGACCTGCCAAATAAACGGCAACACAAGCAGCCACAGATGGGGGCGCTGCGGTGGGCGGGCCATCTCGGCGCGCCAAGCATTCATTGCCATGCGGATCTCCAGGAAAAAGGGGGAAAAATAAGTGGGCAAGGCCATTGTGTGTAGTACAACTGCACAAATCGCAGATTATGACTTGCGGAGAAAACTGTCAACAAGGGTTTTCCTGGGGCTGCTGGTTCATTTTTAATGGTTTCAACCAGCAACGCTGGCCCAAACCGCGCGTACATCCTCGTGCGTCCAAGCCCTCCAAATTTGTACATCCAAAGTGCACACAATTTTTTGTCTTATGCTTCGGACTGCTAAGACTCCCATGGAAACACTGTGCTAGGCAAACGATTGCATGAATTACGGGTCGCACACGGCCTGTCCTTACGGGCCCTGGCCCAAAAGGCAGGCGTCTCGCCCACCCTGCTAAGCCAGATCGAGCGCGAAGTCACGGAACCGAGCCTGAATACGCTACGGGCGCTCAGCGCTGTCTTCGGAGAGTCGATGGCCGCCCTCTTCCTCGACCCACAAGCACCTACCGTCTGGCTGAGCCGGCCCGGCCAGCGCACGCAGATGATCGGCCCCTCGGGCGGCGTCACCTATGAACGCCTGACCCGTGGCAATGGCCCAATGGAGGTGCTGCGCGCCGTCTTCGCGCCCGGCCAATACTCTGTGCTGGAAGCCATCAGCCATCCCTCCGTAGAGTGCGTGTACGTCATCCGCGGAGCCATTTCGGTCGAGGTCGGGGGCGTGCCCCACCACGCTCTGGCAGGCGATAGCATCACTTTTGATGCCATTCAACCGCACCGCTATATCAACCGAGGCGAGGTTGATGCCGAAATCATTCTGTCCGTGACACCGCCCGTGCCTTGATCCATCCCTGGCCGCCTGGTTACTCCACCGCCCAGGCCCGGCCTACGTGCACCCGCGCCCCATGGGCCACCCGAATCTACGCCCACGCACACGGCCAGCCGCTTTAAGGTTTCCGAAGGACTGCAACCAAACTGCCGCCGGTACTGCGCGGCAAATCGGCCCATATGCGTAAACCCATGGTCTAGCGCGACCGCCATCACGGTCAATGGACGGTGGTGGTGCACAGATTGACTGAATTCCCGGTGCACCGCCTCCAGGCGCAGCCGCCGGGAATAGGCAATCGGCGCCTCCTTGACGTAGCGCTTGAAAACGAGTTCAAGCGTTCTCGGCGCAACATGCGCATGGCGGGCAATTTCGCCAACCGTCAAGGCACGGCTGACGTGCATCTGGATGTAGTCTTTGGCCCGGCGCAAGCACCGGACATCCTCCTGCACAACCGCCACCGGCCCCGACAACACGCGCACCGCCAAGTCAGCGTTCAGCAACGCCTCCAACGCCGCCGGCTGACGACACCAATGGTCTTCTCTTCGGTCAAAGTTCACATCCCCCTGCCACACGGCTTCACCCAAAGGGGCCTGCCCCGCACTTTTTGCCACACCAATCTCCTCGTTGTGTTTTTAAAAATGTGCAGCCAAACTACACAAAATTAAGGCTATTGGTTTTACAAGCTTGTGTCAATAATGGTTTCCTCAGGTCCAGACGGTTCGGAAAACCGATTTTTCAGGAAAAATTCAGGCGCTCCATGGCGCGGGTTTGGCGCAGATGTGGCGCAGGTGTGGCACGGGCAACGTGTGCATGCTGGCTTCACGCCCTTGGCCGCGCCTTCAGCCCCTCACACTCTGCGGGAATCGGATACTTGCATGCGGTAAGCGGATAGACAAACCGCCAAAGCACCTCCACGATCGGAGGGCCCGCCAAGTCAGCCCCACAGGACGCCCCCCCAGACACCGCACCAGCCAGGCGTCCTAGCTGGTGCGCCGTGGTTGCTGTGACCGGCGAGGCATCCCTCCCCCCCCCGATTGAATTTCGCACCCGCACTTACAAGAAACGCCTTATGACACTAAAAACCTGCCCCGCCCCCCTGCACCTGGCCATCACCGCCCTCTGTGCGGGACTGGTCTTCCCCCTGGCCGCAACGGCTCAAACCGAAAGCAAAGTCACGCTGTATGGTGCAGCCGATGCGGGATTTGTCCATGAAAGCGGCGGCAAGAATGGTTCGATCCACCGCATCAGCAGCGGCGTTCTAGGCGGTAGCCACTGGGGCATCAAAGGGTCCGAAAATCTCGGCGGCGGCCTGTCAGCCCTCTTCACGCTGGAGTCTGGCGTCAAAATGGACACGGGAGCCTCTGGGCAAGGCGGCTTACTGTTTGGTCGACAGGCTTTGGTTGGACTTTCCAGCGCGCTGGGCACCTTGACGCTAGGGCGGCAGTACACGCCTGCGGCCTGGGTCCAGGCCGAAACAGACCCCTTCGAAACCGGGCTGGCGGGCACTTCATCGAACCTGATTTCGCCCGGCGGGATCGGCGGCGACACCCGCATGAACAACTCGCTCAAATACCTCTCGCCCACGCTGTCAGGTGTTCAAGGCGCGCTGGTTTACAGCGCCGGAGAAATCCCCAACAGCAAGGTCAACCGGCAGTTCGGGGGCTCTATCGGCTACACCCAAGGCCCTCTGCTACTGCGAGCGGCCTACCACGAAGTCAGGCAAGCCAACGAGGAACGCGGAAAACTGACCTACCTCGCGGCCACCTACAACTTCGGCGTGCTGACCGGCTATGCCAACTACGTCATCAACAAGGGCAGCGCCGCCGTCGGCATGGCCCAGGACAATGCCACCGACGTTTTGCTGGGTGTCACGATCCCGCTCGGCCCTGGCCGGATCATGGCCTCTTACATTCACAAGAACGACAAAACCAGCGCGAACAATGATGCGAAACAAGTCGGCGTCGGCTACGTCTACCCGCTGTCCAAACGGACCAGTCTCTATACGGCATATGCCCACATCAACAACAACGCCGCCAACACGGCGGCGACAGGCCACTACCTGGTGGGCAACTCCACCGACGAAGGTAGCGGCAACCGGGGCTTCAATCTGGGAATCCACCACCGCTTCTGAAGCCGGCCATGGAGGCTCGGGCCGCCGCCACCAAGCAGGCGGTGCGCGGCCTTCTTGCCACGGCTGACGCCAAGCCTCGCCGGCGGCGTCGAACCAGCATGGCCTCGCACGCCCGGTTCATTCGCCGCAAGCGGCCCTGCGGCTTGAGACCCGCCCACCAATGCCGGCCTGGCCTTGGTGGGCCGGGCGCGCCACCACACACAAGCCGTCCACCCACGTTAACTCTCATGCATAGGCCAAGCACCACCGAACGATAAAACCGCGCCACGCGACGAGCGCACCCCTTCCAGTGCACCCGTGGAACTGGCTCTGCCAGGCCACCGGGTGCGCCCCCTTGAGGGGGAAGCACCGCAGGTGCTACGGGGGTGGGCCAAGTTCACCGCTTCCAGTGCACCCGTGGAACTGGCTCTGCCAGGCCACTGGGTGCGCCCCCTTGAGGGGGGAGTGCCGCAGGCGCTACGGGGGTGGGCCACGTTAGCGGTGGTAGGCAATTTCGCCGTGCGCGTGGATGTCCAGGCCTTGGCGCTCTGCGTCCTCCGAAACCCGCAGGCCAAACGTGAGGTCGGCAATTTTGTAGGCCACAAAGGCCACCACCGCCGACCAAGCGGCGGTCAGCAGCAGTGCTTTGCCTTGGGTCCAGAGCTGGGCCGCAATCGAGTAATCGGCGCTGCTGACCATGCGCATCGTGACCCAATCGGCAACGTAGCCGGGGCCACCCAAGGCCGGCGCGTTGAAGACGCCGGTGAGCAAGGCGCCGACGATGGCGCCAACGCCGTGCACACCAAACACGTCCAAGGCGTCGTCGGCGGCCAGCATTTTTTTCAGGCCGGTGACGCCCCAAAAGCAGGCCGGCCCGGCAACCAAGCCCATCACCAGCGCACCGCCAATGCCGACATTGCCTGCCGCTGGCGTGATCGCCACCAGCCCCGCCACCGCGCCGGAGGCCGCGCCCAGCATCGACGCCTTGCCTCGCAGCAAGGCCTCGGCGGCGCACCACGACAGCACGGCCGCGGCCGCCGCCACCAGCGTATTGGCAAAGGCCAGCGCCGCAAAGCCGTTGGCCTCAAGGGCCGAGCCGGCGTTAAAGCCAAACCAGCCCACCCACAGCAAGGACGCGCCAACCATGGTCAGCGTCAGGCTATGCGGGGCGAACGACTCTTTACCGTAACCAACCCGCCGGCCCACCATGTAGGCGCCAACCAAGCCCGCCACCGCAGCGTTCAGATGCACCACCGTGCCACCCGCAAAATCGAGCGCACCCGACTGCCAAAGCAGGCCGCCCTTGGCGTTCATTGCCGCCGCCACGGCAGGGCTGCTGTAAGCGTCCGGCCCCATCCAAAACCAGACCATGTGGGCGATTGGCAGGTAGCTGAACGTAAACCACAGCAGCATGAACAGCAGCACTGCCGCAAAACGCATGCGCTCGGCAAAGGCACCCACGATCAACGTACAGGTGATGCCGGCAAACGTTGCCTGGAAGGCGGCAAAAATGATCTCGGGGATCACCACGCCTTTGCTGAAGGTCGCGGCGTTGGCAAAACTGCCGCTGGCGTTGTCCCAGATGCCGCGCATCAACAGCCGATCAAGGCCGCCAATGAATGCATTGCCCTCGGTGAACGCCAGGCTATAGCCGTACACAAACCAGAGCACCACGATCAGCGAAAAGCCAACCATCACCTGCATCAGCACGGACAGCATGTTCTTGCTGCGCACCAAGCCGCCGTAGAACAACGCCAAGCCGGGCAGCACCATCAGCGTGACCAGCAGGGTGCAAAGCATCATCCAGGCGCTGTCGCCTTTGTCGGGCAGCGCCGCCGCCGCAACCACCACAGGCGCGGGCGCGAGATCCGCCGCCCAAGCCAGCGGTGCGCCCAGGCCTAGCAGTGGAGAGGAGAAAAGGAATTTTTTCATGGTACAGAGCAGTTTCATGGTGGACCGAAAGTAGAGGACGCCATAGAGCATGCCACGGAGAACCCCTCCTCAAAAGCCTCCAACCACGCCGCTGCCCGTAAATCCGCGCAAGGATTTTTTGTAACAATTTGGCAAAAAACCCCTCCCAAGGCCGCTACCGCGTTCTGCGCAGGAGTGGCATCATGGCGCGGCCACATCCTGTGCCGCACACCGCAGGTCGCCCCAAGCGCAGACCCACGACCGCCACCACTACGCAGCCCCCGAGGGAGCACCCGCCATGAGTCTTGCCCTGGTACAAAGTCGCGCCCTGCTCGGCCTCGACGCCGCATCCGTCACGGTTGAAGTGCACTTGGCCAACGGCCTGCCCAGCTTCACGCTGGTCGGGCTGGCCGACATCGAAGTCCGGGAAGCACGCGAACGGGTGCGCTCGGCCATCCAAAATTCAGGGCTTGAATTTCCACACAGCAAGCGCATCACGGTCAACCTGGCCCCCGCCGACTTGCCCAAGGACTCAGGCCGTTTTGATCTGCCGATTGCGCTTGGCATCCTCGCTGCCAGCGACCAAATCGACCGCACACGCTTGCTTGGCCATGAATTTGCGGGCGAGCTTTCGCTGTCAGGCGAGTTGCGCCCGGTGCGCGGCGCGCTGGCGATGAGTTTGGCGCTGCATGGCCAGCACATTCAAGCGCGCTTGGTACTGCCACCCGGCAGCGCCGAGGAGGCGGCGCTGGTGCCCGACGCGGTGGTGTTTCGCGCCCACCATCTGCTTGACGTGGTGGGGCAATTCCTGCATGCCAAGGCCACCACCGAAATCGCCCGCCGCAACGACAGCGCCAACGACAGCGCCAAGGCTGGCGCTAGCGGCTGGACGCGCGTCCACAGCAGCGCACCGATCGGCCAGGCGCATTACGCCGATCTGGCCGATGTCAAAGGCCAAGCAGGCGCCAAACGGGCGCTCGAAATCGCCGCCGCTGGCGGCCACAGTCTGCTGATGGTGGGGCCGCCAGGCTCGGGCAAATCGATGCTGGCCCAACGCTTTGCCGGTCTGCTGCCGCCCATGAGCACCGCAGAAGCCTTGCAAAGCGCAGCCATCGCCAGCCTGGACGGGCGCTTCACACTGGCGCAATGGGGGCAGCGCCCCACCTGCACGCCGCACCACACCGCCAGCGCCATCGCCCTGGTGGGCGGCGGCTCGCCACCGCGCCCCGGCGAGATTTCACTGGCACACCACGGCGTGCTGTTTTTGGATGAAATCCTGGAATTTCCACGCGCTGCGCTAGAGGCGCTGCGCGAGCCCCTAGAGAGCGGCACCATCACCATCGCCCGCGCAGCGCACCGCGCCGAATTCCCGGCCCGCTTCCAACTCATCGCCGCCATGAACCCCTGCCCCTGCAGCTACCTCGGATCGAGCCAACGCGCCTGCCGCTGCACACCCGACCAAGTCGCACGCTACCAAGGCCGGCTCAGCGGCCCGTTGATGGACCGCATCGACCTGCACCTGGAAGTCCCGGCACTGCCCGCCCATGAGTTGTTGCACGCAGCGCCCGGCGCTGGCAGCGCGGCCATTCGCCAGCGTGCCAGCCAAGCCCGCGCCCATGCCATGGCGCGCCAAGGCCAGCCCAACCACGCACTGCAAGGGCAGGACATTGACCGCTACAGCGGGCTCGATGCCAAAGCCAAAGCCTTTCTTCAAAACGCGGCCGACCGCCTCGGCTGGAGCGCCCGCGCCACCCACCGCACCTTGAAAATCGCCCGCACCATTGCCGACTTGGCCACCAGCGAAAGCACCCAGATTCCCCATGTGGCCGAGGCAATCCAGTACCGGCGCGTGCTGCGCGGGCTGGTGGGTTAACTCTCATGCATGGGCCAAGCAGCACCGAGCGCTGAAACCGCGCCGCGAGACGAGCGCGCCGCCCCCAGTGCACCCGTGGATCTGGCTCTGCCAGGCCACTGGGTGCGCCCCCTTGAGGGGGTGAGCGCCGCAGGCGCTACGGGGGTGGTTCACGTTAAGAGCGCCACGCCCACCGCGGGCACCCACGGCCCGGGCTTTGCCAGCCTCCAGCGGCGCACCAAAGTGAAAAAATTTGTGTGCCGCCCTGGATTTCAGACAAATCGCAGCTACTTGGTACTTACTGAGATTACAAGCTGGTAAACCCTAGGGCTCCTTCCCGAACCCAGGGCTGCGTCGGCGGCAATCCGGCCGCAGCCTGCCGTCCTTTACCGCCCGCCGCCCCATCACAGCGCGATGGGGCGGCGGGTTCGGCAAAAACAGCGCTCACTGGGGTCGCATCTTGCTATCGACGTCTTCAGCCCGACAGGCTCCTCGGTAAGCCGGCATGGGTCGGCGCGGGATGGTCTCGCTCTGTTTTGCACCAAACCGGGCGTCGTCTGGGTCGATCTCAGCAACACGCGTACCCACGCTTAAGGAAATAGCATGCAAGTCTCGAAAATTCTGACCCCTTTCGTGTTGACCCTTGGCATCGCCGCCGCCGCCAGCGCCTTCGCCAAAGACGACAACGATTACCCACAAGCCCCAACCGCAACCAGCACCATCAGCCGGGCCGAGGTTCTGGCCGAGCTGGCACAGGCGATCCAGGACGGGCGCATACCCATCCATGAAAACGACTACCCCATGCACGACACGCCGTATACCAGCAGCATGACCCGCGCCGACGTACAGCGCGAAGCGCTCGACAGCCGCCCGGGCGGCTATGCTGCCATCGGTGACAATTAAACGCGTGCCGGGCCGCGCAACAAGGCACGGCACGGCGCGCCGTGTTGCGCGGCCCGGCCAAGAGGCCGCAGCTGGGCCGGCTTGCCACCCTCAGGCGGCGCCCGCCAAGCCCGTTTGCAGGTGGTCTCCATGCTGGGGATAAGTTCTGGATAAATTACAATCCACGGCTTGTGCATCGCACACTATCCACAGAAAACTCCAAGCCCATAATGACCGAGGAATACCTGCACACTCCGCAGCCCGTTGCCGCAGCAGTCGATGTTGCCGCCGTTGTTGCCGATGCCACCGATGCCGAAGGCAGCCTGTGGCAAGTCTGCACCGAGCAGCTGGCGCAAGAGCTGCCCGAGCAGCAATTCAACACCTGGATCAAGCCGCTGACGGCACAGGTCAGTGAAGACTTCTCCAAAGTCACGCTCTTTGTTGCCAACCGCTTCAAGCTCGACTGGATTCGCGCCCAGTACTGCGGCCGCATCAGCGCCCTGCTAGAGGCGCTGTATGGCCAGCCGGTGACGCTGGAGCTGGCGCTGGCGCAGCGCGACGCCCCTGCCAAACCGTTCTCCATACCGTCGGCGCGCCCCCCGCAAGCGCTGGCGGCAGCCCACGGCACCGCCATGGCAGGCCAGGAAGCCGCCGTGGCCGAAATCCAAAAAACCCGGCTCAGCAACCTGCTCACCTTCGACACCTTGGTCGAGGGCACGGCCAACCGCATGGCGCGCGCCGCCGCCATGCATGTGGCCGGTATGCCGGGGCACTTGTACAACCCGCTCTTTATCTACGGCGGCGTCGGCCTGGGCAAGACCCACTTGATGCACGCAGTCGGCAACCGGCTGCTGGCCAACCAGCCGGACGCCAAGGTTCTCTACATCCATGCCGAGCAGTTCGTCACCGATGTGGTGAAAGCCTACCAACGCCGCACTTTTGATGAGTTCAAGGAGCGCTACCACTCGCTCGACCTGCTGCTGATCGACGATGTGCAATTCTTTGCCAACAAAGACCGCACACAAGAAGAGTTCTTCAACGCCTTCGAGGCCTTGCTGGCCAAAAAGTCGCACATCGTGATGACCAGCGACACCTACCCCAAGGGCTTGGCCGACATCCACGAGCGTCTGGTTTCGCGCTTTGACCAGGGCCTGACGGTGGCCATCGAGCCACCCGAGCTGGAGATGCGGGTTGCCATTTTGATCAACAAAGCACGCGCCGAAGGGGCGGAAATGCCCGAAGAGGTGGCCTTCTTTGTCGCCAAAAACGTGCGCTCCAACGTGCGCGAGCTCGAAGGCGCACTGCGCAAATGCCTGGCCTATTCGCGCTTTAACCAAAAAGAGATCTCCATCCAACTGGCGCGCGAAGCCTTGCGCGATTTGCTGTCGATCCAAAACCGCCAAATCAGTGTCGAAAATATCCAAAAAACCGTGGCCGACTACTACAAGATCAAGGTCGCCGACATGTACAGCAAAAAGCGCCCGGCCAGCATTGCCCGGCCACGCCAGATTGCGATGTACCTGGCCAAGGAGTTGACGCAAAAAAGCCTGCCCGAAATTGGCGAACTCTTCGGCGGCCGAGACCACACCACGGTGCTGCACGCGGTGCGCAAAATGGCCGCCGAGCGCCAACTCATGAGCGAGCTGAACCAGCAACTCCACGTGCTGGAGCAGACCCTCAAGGGCTAGGGATGCCCCCAGCCCACCCGCGCGCCCTCCTTGCCAAACCTGTGCCCCAGCCGATCTGCGCCCGCGCCCCAAGAAGTCTTTGCCGCCGTCTCTGGCCGCACCTGGGGCCGCTCCAAAATGCGGCGAAAATAGCCCGCACCCACGCCGACCAGCGCTTGCTGCCTGGCCGCGCTGCCACCTGCTTTTTCCACCCATAACTCGATTCGAGGTTGACATGATCGTCCTGAAAGCCACCCAAGACAAAGTACTCGCGGCGCTGCAATCGGTTGCCGGCATTGTGGAGCGCAAGCACACCTTGCCGATCCTGGCCAATGTGCTGATCCGCAAAACCGGCAGCACGCTGGAGCTGACCACCAGCGACCTGGAAATCCAAATCCGCACCCACGCCCAACTCGACGGCGACATTGGCGACTTCACCACCACCATCGGTGCGCGCAAACTGATCGACATCCTGCGCACCATGCCGACCGATCAAACCGTGAGCCTGGAGTCCAGCCAAAGCAAACTCATCCTCAAAGGCGGAAAAAGCCGCTTCACCCTGCAAACCCTGCCAGCCGAAGACTTCCCCCTGGTGCAAGAGGCGCCCAGCTTTGGCCCGGTTTTCAGCGTGCCGCAAAAAACGCTCAAAAACCTGCTCGGCCAAGTCTCCTTTGCGATGGCCGTGCACGACATCCGCTACTACCTGAACGGCATTTTGTTTGTCGCCGAAGGCCGCCAGCTCAGCCTGGTCGCAACCGACGGCCACCGGCTCGCGTTCGCCTCGGCCACGCTTGACATCGACGTGCCCAAGCAAGAACTCATCTTGCCGCGCAAAACCGTGCTGGAGCTGCAACGCCTGCTCTCCGATGCCGGCGGCGACCAGCAGCCACACATCGAAATGCAGTTCGCCAGCAACCAGGCCAAATTCAGCTTCGGCGGCATGGAATTTGTCACCAAACTGGTCGAAGGCAAGTTCCCCGACTACAACCGCGTCATCCCCAAAGGCCACCAAAACGCCATCGTGCTAGGCCGTGTGCCGCTGCTGGCCAGCCTGCAACGCACAGCCATCCTGACCAGCGACAAGTTCAAAGGCGTGCGCCTGAACATCGAGCCCGGTACGCTGCGCATCGCCTCCAACAACGCCGAGCAAGAAGAGGCTGTCGACGAGCTCGACATTGACTACGGCGGCGACAGCATCGAGATCGGCTTCAACGTCACCTACCTGATCGACGCCCTGGCCAACATGGGCCAAGACATGGTGCAACTCGCCTTGGCCGACTCCAACAGCTCGGCGCTGCTCACCATTCCTGACAACGAGCACTTCAAATACGTGGTCATGCCCATGCGGATTTAAGCCGCCCGGCCCAGCGCTCACAGAAAAACTATTTATTTGATAGCTGCCAGCGCATGTTATATATTGATTTGATACTGTTTAGTACCTAAAACGCCATGAAGACAAGCGATTACAGCTCCTAAAACATTAGTTTTAGCACACTCTGCCCTTTAACCGTGATCGCCAGAAAACGACAGGCTCTGCACCCAGCGGCGCAACCGTCGCTCCCCCTGTCGTTTTTATCTGAAGTGATTTGACCCATGACCACAGACCGCCAGCCCAGCACCCCGGACACCAACGAGCCCAGCACCGACATGGGCAACAGCCAGAGCAGCTTCCAGCCCAAGATTGACGCCAACCAAGAAGGCGCCTCCGAAGGCTACGGCGCCAACTCCATCACCATCCTGGAAGGGCTGGAGGCGGTGCGCAAGCGCCCTGGCATGTACATCGGCGACACGTCCCACCGCACCGGGCTGCACCACCTGGTGTTTGAAGTGGTCGACAACTCGATCGACGAAGCGCTGGCCGGACACTGCGACGACATCGTCGTCACCATCCACAGCGACAACTCGATCTCGGTCACCGACAACGGTCGCGGCATCCCGACCGACGTCAAAATGGACGACAAGCACGAGCCCAAGCGCAGCGCCGCTGAAATCGCCCTGACCGAGCTCCACGCCGGTGGCAAATTCAACCAAAACAGCTACAAAGTATCGGGCGGCCTGCACGGCGTGGGCGTCAGCTGCGTCAACGCACTGAGCCAAAAACTGCGCCTCACGGTGCGCCGCGAAGGCAAGGTACACCAGCTCGAATTCAGCAAGGGCTTTGTGCAAAACCGCCTGCTAGAGATGGTCGACGGCGTCGAGACCTCGCCCATGCGCGTCACCGGCAACACCGAAAAGCGCGGCACCGAAGTGCACTTTTTGCCCGACACCGAAATTTTTCAGCAAAACACCGACTTCCACTACGAAATCCTCAGCAAACGCCTGCGCGAACTCAGCTTCCTGAACAACGGCGTGCGCATCCGCCTGCTTGACGAGCGCAGCGGCAAAGAAGACGACTTCTCGGGCGCCGGCGGCGTCAAAGGCTTTGTCGACTTCATCAACAAAGGCAAAACGGTGCTGCACCCGAACGTCTTCTACGCGCTGGGCGAGCGCCCGGCCGAGACCTACGGCGGCATTGCCGGCACCAGCATCGGCGTCGAAGTGGCGATGCAGTGGAACAGCGGCTACAACGAGCAAGTGCTGTGCTTTACCAACAACATCCCACAGCGCGACGGCGGCACCCACCTGACCGGCCTGCGCGCGGCGATGACCCGCGTCATCAACAAATACATCGAAGAACACGAATTCGCCAAAAAAGCCAAAGTTGAAGTCACCGGCGACGACATGCGCGAAGGCCTGTGCTGCGTGCTCAGCGTCAAAGTGCCCGAGCCCAAATTCAGCAGCCAGACCAAGGACAAACTGGTCTCCAGCGAAGTCCGCGCGCCGGTCGAAGACATCGTCGGCAAACTGCTGACCGACTACCTGCAAGAGCGCCCCAACGACGCCAAAATCATCTGCGGCAAGATCGTCGAAGCCGCCCGCGCCCGGGAGGCCGCCCGCAAAGCGCGCGAGATGACGCGCCGCAAAGGCGTGCTCGACGGCATGGGCCTGCCCGGCAAACTGGCCGACTGCCAGGAAAAAGACCCGGCGCTGTGTGAAATCTACATCGTCGAGGGTGACTCCGCCGGCGGCTCGGCCAAGCAAGGGCGGGACCGCAAGTTCCAAGCCATCCTGCCGCTGCGCGGCAAGATTTTGAACGTCGAAAAAGCCCGCTACGAAAAACTGCTGACCAGCAATGAGATTCTGACGCTGATCACAGCCTTGGGCACCGGCATCGGCAAGGCCGGCGGCAGCACCGGCAACGACGACTTCAACGTCGACAAGCTGCGCTACCACCGCATCATCATCATGACCGACGCCGACGTCGACGGCGCCCACATCCGCACCCTGCTGCTGACCTTCTTCTACCGCCAAATGCCCGAGCTGGTCGAGCGCGGCCACATCTACATCGCCCAGCCGCCGCTGTACAAAGTCAAGGCCGGCAAAGAAGAGCTCTACCTGCAAGGCGCCAACGAGCTGGACGCCTTCTTGCTGCGCATCGCCCTCAAAGACGCCAGCATCAACACCGGCGACGCCGCACAGCAAGTACTGCGCGGCGACACGCTGGACGCACTGGCGCGCAAACACCAACTGGCCGAAGCCGTCATCCACCGCCTGGGCGCCTTCATGGACACCGAGGCACTGCGCGCCATCGCCGACGGCGTGGCACTCGACCTTGAAACCCCCGCTGCCGCCGAAGCCTCGGCCCAAGCGCTGCAAGCCAAACTGCGCGAACTCAACAGCACCGGCGCACCGGCCGACGTCAGCAGCGAAATCGACCTGCGCACCGAAAAACCCATTTTGCGCATCAGCCGCCGCCACCACGGCAACGTCAAAAGCAGCGTGCTGACGCAAGACTTTGTGCACGGCGCCGACTACGCGGCGCTGAGCCAAGCCGCCCACACCTTCCGCGACCTGCTGGGCACCGGCGCCACCGTGCAACGCGGCGAAGGCGAGCGGGCCAAGTCAGAGAAAGTGGGCGACTTCCGCCAAGCCATGCAATGGCTGATCGCCGAGGCCGAACGCGCAACCAGCCGCCAACGCTACAAAGGCCTGGGCGAAATGAACCCCGAGCAACTCTGGGAAACCACCATGGACCCGACCGTGCGCCGCCTGCTGCGGGTACAGATCGACGACGCCATCGAAGCCGACCGGGTCTTCACCATGCTGATGGGCGACGAAGTCGAGCCAAGGCGCGAATTTATCGAAATCAATGCGCTGCGGGCGGGGAATATTGATATTTGAGGGCAGCGGCAATAGACCAAAACCAGGCCGTAAATAGGCCCAAGTCCATCCCGCCCGCTCAGCTGGCGCGCAGTCTTTGAGGGAAAAAATATGCTGGTGACCAGAATCAAGCTCAAGAATTGGCGCAACTTTCAAGCTATCGATATCCCTTTGCGCGAGGTGTCGTATTTGTTGGGACCGAATGCATCGGGCAAATCCAATCTGCTGGATGCACTGCGTTTTCTGCGTGATGTCAGCAAGGCCAAAGGGGGCGGTTTGCAAACGGCCCTGGCAGAGCGCGGAGGCATTGGCAAGGTACGTTGTTTGCATGCGCGGCGCGATCCAGAGGTCAAGCTCGACATTGAATTGGCGGCATCTGCCGATGCACAGGCGGAGTGGCGCTATGTGTTGGGCTTCAAATCTGAAGGTAAAGGGGCTCAGCGCATTTTGATTTCAGATGAGCAGGTTTGGCATGGCTCAAGCTGCCTCTTCACCCGACCTGACGCCAATGACCGCAAAGACCCGATGCTGCTCACCCAGACCTGGTTAGAGCAAATTGCGGCCAATAGTGGCTTCCGTGAAGTGCCCGAGTTTTTCGGCTCGATCACTTACTTGCATCTGGTGCCGCAGTTACTGAAATTTGCTGAAAAAATGGGAGGACAACGTCTTGAAGATGATCCTTTTGGTCAAGGATTTTTGGAGCGTATTGCAAAAACCCCCGAAAAAACCCGAACGGCACGCCTTCACAAGATCGGCAAGGCATTGAAACTGGCCGTGCCTCAGTTTGAAGGACTGCGCTTTGTCAAAAATATATTGGGACACCCCCATTTGGAGGCCTTGTATGCCCACCATCGTCCCAAAGCTGGCTGGCAGTCAGAAGAGCAGTTTTCGGACGGTACCTTGCGCTTGCTGGGGCTACTGTGGGCTTTGCTCGACGGCCCATCACTGCTGCTGTTGGAAGAGCCGGAAATATCGTTGAACGATGCCATCGTCAAAGAAATACCCTTGATTTTGCAGCGCTTGCAACGTGGCAGGAAGGTGAGACGTCAAATCATCCTCAGCACCCACAGTGAGGCCTTGCTGAGCAATCCAGGTATCGACGGGCGCGGCGTTGTTTTGCTGGAAACGGGGTCTCAAGGCACAACTGCCCGCCCCTTGGCACATGACGAGACGCAGGCCTTGGAGGCAGGTCTGTCGGTTGCCGAGGCTGTGTTGCCTAAGACCCGGCCCTCCGAAGCCCATCAATTGGGCCTGTGGCAATGACACAGGTGGCGTTGGCGACCGAAGATGCGTTGAGCGAGAAGGTGGGGTTGCAGCTGCTCAGTGAAATCAACTTGGCGCCACAGGAAGTTATGCTTTTGCGCAAAGGGGGTTCTGGTTATTTACGCTCCAAGATGGACAGCTGGAGGAACTTGGCGCAACAAAAACCGGTACTGTTGATCACCGATCTGGACCGGGTGTCTTGTCCGGTGAAGCTCATGAATACATGGTTGGAAGCCAGCCCAGCACCACCAAACCTTTTCATACGCATTGCTGTTCGCGAAATCGAGTCTTGGTTACTGGCCGACCATGAGGCGGTGCGCCAACTGATAGGAGGCAAGGGCAAGCTCCCTCCTCAGCCCGATGCATTGCCTGACCCCAAAAGTCACCTACTGCAACTCGCCAAACTGGCAGGTAGAGATGTCCGCGCTGACTTGGTGAAAGAAAAGGATGCCATGGCCAGTCAAGGCCTTGGGTACAACGCGCGCTTGAGCACGTGGCTGGCATCGTCGTGGAGCGCCGAACGCGCGGCTACCCGTTCGCCAAGCCTGGCACGCACCCGCTTTCGCCTGCAAGAACTGGCCTCTCGTTTTCCCTTCATCCATGCATGAAAGTGTGGATTAGGACTTACGCAAAACCGCCCTGGCGGCGTTCTTTTGACCAGCCGTACTGGATGTACTGTCTGCGAAAAAATGCCTAGCCAGGACAATTTTGCGTAAGTCCTAATAACGTTCGGACCTCTATCAGCGGTTCATGCCCCTGGGTATGGCAAGCAAAACCAGCAGCGCGCCCACCAACAAACTGCCTGCAATCAGGTACAAACCTCCGGCCGTGCTCTGGGTTGCATCCTTGATGGCGCCCACCATGAAGGGGCTCACAAAACCCGCCAAATTACCAATGGAGTTAATTACCGCAATACCTGCCGCCGCAGCAGTGCCGGTGAGATAGCCGGTGGGAAGGGTCCAGAACAAAGGCAAGGTGGACAAAATACCGGCGGTGGCGATAGTCAATGCAGCCATGGCAACTACGGTGTTATGTCCATAAAGTGCACTCAAGACCAAACCGACCGCGCCCATCATGGCCATGAGCGCGGTATGCCAGCGCCGTTCACCGGTTTTGTCTGAACGGCGGCCCATCAAAACCATCACCACCGCAGCAAAACCATAGGGAATAGCCGTCAACAATCCGATGTCGAACAAATTCTTAACCCCGGTATTTTTAATCAACTGCGGCAACCAAAAACCAACGCCATACAAGCCCATGATGAAAGCGAAGTAAATCATGGCCAGCAGCCATACCTTGCCGCTGGAAAAAACCTCGCCCAAGGACATATGCGTCTTGCCAGAATCATCCGCCTTAATGTTCTTCTCCAGCACCAGCTTTTCAGACTCGGTGAGCCACTTGGATTGGCGGATTCCATCATCCAGATAGAACAAAACCCAAATACCCACCAGCACCGAAGGAATACCCTCTAGCAAAAACAACCATTGCCAGGAAGTCCACCCGTTCACGCCGCCCATCGACTGCATTATCCAGCCCGAGAGCGGGCTACCAACAATCCCGGCAAACGCAATACCCGTCATGAACAGCGCAATGATGCGTGCGCGGCGGCGTGCCGGGTACCAGTAGGTGAGGTACAAAATAACACCTGGAAAAAACCCAGCCTCAGCGACGCCGAGTAAAAATCGGAGTAAATAAAATGTCTCCACACTTGAGACAAACATCATTGATGTAGAAATAATACCCCACGTCACCATGATGCGCGCAATCCAGACCCGCGCACCGACCTTTGACAAAATTATATTGGAAGGCACTTCAAATATGAAGTAGCCAATAAAGAAAATACCTGCACCAATGCCATACACGGTGTCGCTGAACTTCAGGTCACCCATCATTTGCAATTTTGCAAAGCCAACATTCACCCGGTCCAGGTAAGAAAGGACATAACAAAGAAACAAAAATGGAATAAGTCTCCAGCTCACTTTTGAGTAGATACCATCTTCAGACACCCCATCTGCATGTGATTTAGCCGTGGTCATGGTGAACTCCTTCAATCAAAAAAATATGTGCCTGCGCCGTGGCGCATGTACAAATAAAGACAGGGTGGGCGGAAATGCCGATAAGGCAATTCCAGCTCTTTGGCTGGGCATTAAATTTCTCCAATTCTTATTGTTTGACTGCCCAGCACGCGTGTTGTGTTGCGCACAGCAGCTTGAGCTGCATGGAGTGCAAACGGCAGGGGCGTTTTTTCATGCCGGCATGAATTTCAAGAATGCTGCGGCGCAGAAAAAACAGAGTCACGCGCGAGTCAAAGAAAATCTACATGTCCAGTTCCGTGCGATCATATCCCCCGTCGCAGCTGGCCGCTCTTCAGAGCGCGTGAGCTGATGCATGGCGTGATAGCCTCTTTTAAGCAAAAGG
>JAYVXE010000182.1:0-6357 GCA_043785395.1 Burkholderiaceae bacterium
CCCGTAGTGGGCCAGCCCGCCGACCTTGAAGTTCTCCACCAGGATGTCGGCTTCAGCCACCAACTGCTGCACCAGCGCTTGGCCATCGGCGCTGGCGATGTCGATCGTGACGGAGCGCTTATTGCGGTTGCACGCGGTGTAGTAGCTGGCCTGCGCGGTGTCGCGGCCCTCGGCATCTTGCAAAAACGGTGGGCCCCAGTGGCGCGTGTCGTCGCCGCTGCCGGGCCGCTCGACCTTGACCACATCGGCCCCCATGTCGCCCAAAATTTGCGTACACCACGGCCCCGCCAGCACGCGGGAGAGATCGAGCACCTTGAGGCCGGCCAGGGCACCGGTGTTGGCGGCGGAGAGAGGAGGCTTGCTTGTCATTGCTTGGAGGAAGAAATAAAGTAGAGGAAATAAATCAAAAGAAAGAGGGCGAAAGAAAAAAAGCGGCGTTCAGACACCCGCCGAAAAATCGCATGGCTTAATATTTTACTGCGACAAAACCATGATTTACACAAATGCCGATAAGCATTGAAATTACCTTGGTCGCCCCAACATCAGGCACGCAATTCACTCCAACACCCAACACCCAATACCGCCGCTAAAAAACCAAACAGGAAGCTTCTTATTGTAGAAGCAAACCACACTGGCAACATTGATAAAAATCAAAAACCCCGCACCAACAACAGCGTCGCAGGCTGCGCTTGCAGGCGCTCAGGCGTGCTGGCACTGAATGACGGCCTGTTTTTATAAAAATCCAACCAGGCACATGTTAATGCACCAACATTTGAGGCATAGACCTCTGGCATTCTAAACCCAATATACTCCAGGGCCACGGCAAGGTACAGATCGGCCAACCGGATGCCAGGGGGCTGGCCGCCCTTTTCTTCTGCCAAACTTGCCTCAAAACTTTGCAGTGCCCTTGACAGCGCCAACTCCCCTCTCTCGGCAATGGGGGTTTTTTCTTTGAAGAATCGATGGTTCACCACAATTTTGAATGCCGTCTCCATGGCGCTCTTCCCTAGCGCATAACGCCTTAAGGACGGTACATCGTTCGGTTGCAGCGCTGCAATTTTGCCATTGCCACAGCCCAGCAAATAATCACATATAAAAACGCTCTCATACAGCGCCACACCCGCCTCAACTTCAAGGCTTGGCACCGTTGAAAAAGGGTTAAGCGCCAACAATGCGTCGGGAGAAGACCAAGGATCAACCCAAACCAAATCAATTTGCTCAAATCCAAGCTCCAGGGCCACGATCACAACCAAACGTGAAAATGGCGAGGTACCGTTAAGATAAAGACGCATTGATTTTTTCATGGGACACTCCATTCCAGCAGCGGAGCTGGCTTCAAATTAACAAACGCGATACACAAGGCCGATACCACGAGCGCAGTCGCACTGACCAAAAACAAAGGACGGTACGAGGCCGCATGCAAAGAAGCGTAGGCCATAAAATAGCCTGCCACCAGTTGCGCTGCCGCAAAACTAAACGTCATCAAACCCCAGGCTTTTCGATGCCGCGCCGCGCCCACACAATCGAGCATATACGTAGAAACCAAGGCCACAATTCCAGGCGTAAAAGCGCCAACCAAAAAAGAAGACAAAAACAAGGCCACCAAGCCACCATCCAACAATGGCAAGGCAACCCCCAAGGCCTTCAACAAAAAACACCCCATCAAACAGCGCTTAAAACCAAAATAATCGCCGGCCACTCCTGCCACCAATGGCCCAACGGCGGCCCCAACCCCAAATACAGCCCAAAAGAAACCACCTACCGCCAAGGGCATTTTCAATTCGCGCACAATATAATCCATCCAAAAGAGGGTGTGCGGCAAATAGCCAACGGCATCCAAAACATAAGCAAGCAGAATAAAAAAAGCGCCTACCTTCTGATTTTTAGACAAGGGCCGGGGCGGCGCCAGCGCGACCATAGTGGGTTTGGCGGCAGCTTCTTGCCCCCACGTCCGCCATGCCAGCAGCGTCAGCGCCAAGCAAATGCTGCCCATGCCCAGCCAGGCCGCTTTTATGCTGTGGGCAATCAGCAGTGGAATGAGTATTCCCGCAACCATCGCCCCCAAACCAATTCCGGAGAAAACAATTCCGCTCACCTTTCCCCGGATCGATGCATGGTGTTGGGAAACAATCAGCGGTGCCGCCAGCACCATCAACATGGCGCCACCGACGCCGGCCACCGTTCGCCAAAAATAAAACCAAGGCATTCCGAAATTTTGCAGTACACAGGCAAAATAACTCAGTGAACACACCAGCATCGCCATTCTGAGCAAATTGCCGGTTGAATGGTATTTGACAAGCCAGTTCGCCAGCGGTGCGCCCAGCAAATACCCCGCCAGCGTGGCCACGCCCAAATAAGATGCATCACTTTTTGAAAACCAACCAGCCTGGATCAAGGCGGGCATCAAGGCGACATAGGCAAATCGACCAATCCCATGCCCGACAAAGGTTGCGCAGAGTCCCGCCAAGCTCAGTGCATTCAGTGCGACTCTATTCATTGGACTTTCTTCCTCGCCCTTGCGGGCCATTGACAAGCACCAGCAGCAGGCACAAAAAAATCCGCCCCGCAGCCACGCTTGCCTGCAGTTTCTAGGTTTAAGGCAGCTTTCTTCCCAAACCACCAATGGCAACATTCCAGAAAAATCACGGAAAGAAGCTTCAGCGCATCTTCAGCGAATCCACAACACAGCACATTGCATCGCACGGAACTTGACACTGATGGCGCCAGTGCAGCAGCTGCGGCATGCAACTGCCGCGCGCCACCCTGGCCTTGCCAAGCGCCTCGGTGCACCAGGCTTGGGCCATCCGCCGCGTGTTGCCCGGCAGGCTCCTAGAACGCGGCAATCCCTGTCTGCGCCCGGCCCAAAATCAGCGCGTGCACGTCGTGCGTGCCTTCGTAGGTGTTGACCACCTCCAGGTTGACCAGGTGGCGGGCCACGCCGAACTCGTCGCTGATGCCGTTACCGCCCATCATGTCGCGTGCCAGGCGGGCAATGTCGAGCGCCTTGCCACAGCTGTTGCGCTTGATCAGCGATGTTGCCTCCACCGCAGCCGTGCCCTCGTCCTTCATCCGGCCTAAGCGCAGACAGGCTTGCAGGCCGATACTGATTTCGGTTTGCATGTCGGCCAGTTTTTTCTGGATAAGTTGGTTGGCTGCCAGCGGGCGGCCAAACTGCTTGCGGTCCAGCGTGTACTGGCGCGCACGGTGCCAGCAGTCCTCGGCAGCGCCGAGCGCCCCCCAGGCAATGCCGTAACGTGCGCTGTTGAGGCAGGTGAAGGGGCCTTTGAGGCCTTGCACCTCGGGAAAGGCGTTTTCCTCAGGCACAAAGACGCTGTCCATGACGATCTCACCGGTGATGCTGGCCCGCAGGCCGACCTTGCCGTGGATGGCGGGCGCGCTCAGGCCTTTCATGCCCTTGTCCAGCACAAAGCCGCGAATCGGGCCAACCTGGCCGCTTTCAGACACCTCCTTGGCCCAAACGACAAAGACATCGGCGACCGGGCTGTTGGTGATCCACATCTTGCTGCCCTTGAGCTGGTAGCCGCCCGCCACTTTGTGCGCGCGCGCGGCCATGCTGCCGGGGTCCGATCCGTGGTCAGGCTCGGTCAGGCCAAAGCAGCCAATCCATTGGCCGCTGGCCAGCTTGGGCAGGTATTTTTGGCGCTGTGCTTCGGTGCCAAATTCGTAGATCGGCACCATGACGAGCGAACTTTGCACGCTCGCCATCGAGCGGTAGCCCGAGTCAATCCGCTCTACTTCACGTGCGATCAGGCCGTAGGCGACATAGTTCAGGCCCGGGCCGCCGTACTGTTCGGGGATGGTTGGCCCCAGCAGCCCCAGCTCGCCCATTTCACGAAAAATGGTCAGGTCGGTCTGCTCATGGCGAAACGCCTGCAACACGCGCGGTGCGAGCTGGCCTTGGCAGTAAGCGGCGGCGGCGGCGCGCACCATGCGCTCGTCTTCGCTGAGCTGCTGCTCCAGCAAAAAGGGGTCGGCCCATTGGAATGCGACTTTGGTACTGGACATCGGAGTCTCCTAGCGTGGATGGATAAACATTGGTTGGCCCGCATCCTAGCCCTGCAACAAGGCCCATGCAAACGAGGATTTGGCACCGAGTTATGCGTTATTGGAACTTCATGGTTGAAAATAGGCCATTACCAGCACCTTCTTCCATGCGCCGAAAAATCCCCTCCACCCAAGCACTGGCCTGCTTTGAGGCGGCCGCCCGCCACCAAAGCTATACCCGTGCCGCCCAAGAACTGAGCCTGACGCAAAGTGCGGTTTCGCGCCAAATCACCGCGCTTGAAGATTTTTTGGGCCTGCCGCTGCTTCGCCGCAGCCGCCACGGCGTGGCGCTGACGCCGGCCGGCCTGGGCTATTCGCGCCAAGTCAGCCAGCGCCTGCAAGGGCTGGAGCGCGACACCTTGGATGTCATGACCCAGCGCAGCAGTGGCACTGGCCTGGGCGGCCTGGGCGGCACGCTAACGCTGGCGGCGGTGCCGACCTTTGCCACCCGCTGGCTGATTCCGAGGTTGCCGCAGCTGGCCGCGCAGCAGCCCGACATCGTGGTGCATATCGAGACCCAGACCCGGCCTTTTTTGTTCAGCGAAACCGGCTTCGACGCCGCGCTCTATGCCGGCACGCCGGCCCAGGTTGCACGCTGGCCCGGCGTCCAGGCACGGCATCTGATGACGGAGGACGTGCTGCCGGTGTGCAGCCCGCAGCTGCTTGAGTCAGCCGCGGCGCGCAGCCCTGGGCGCGCCTACCAGCCGCTGACGCCGCAGCGGCTGGGCCAATTACCGTTGCTGCAACAAAGCACGCGGCCCTACGGTTGGCGCCAGTGGTTCGACGCCGTCGGTGTGGTGGCGGCACCGCGCGCACTCGATGGCCCGCGCTACGAGCTGTTCTCAATGCTGGCGGTGGCGGCCAGCCACGGCCTGGGTGTGGCGCTGATGCCGCTGATGCTGATCGAGGCCGAACTGGCACGCGGCGAGCTGGTGGTGGCCTGCAACCAGTCGCTGCGCGGCGAGCGCGGCTACTACCTGGTCAGCCCGGCGCTGGCACCCGATCAGCCGCAGCCACCCGTGCTGGCGGTGTTTACGGCTTGGTTGCTGGCGCTGACTTGAACCACCCCTGTAGCGCCTGCGGCGCTACCCCCAACTTGAACCACCCCCGTAGCGCCTGCGGCGCTTCCCCCTCAAGGGGGCGCACCCGGTGGCCTGGCAGAGCCAGCTCCACGGGTGCACTGGAAGCGGTGAACCTAGCCCACCCCCGTAGCGCCTGCGGCGCTTCCCCCTCAAGGGGGCGCACCCGGTGGCCTGGCAGAGCCAGCTCCACGGGGGCACTGGAAGCTGTGTGCTCGTCGCGCGGCGTGGTTTCACGCGTTCGGGGTGCTTGGCCCATGCATGACAGTTAGCGCAATTACCGCAGACTGGGCAGCACATAGTCTCGCAATTGCTGGCGCAGCTTGGTTTTGAGCATTTTCCCGGTCGCACCGAGGGGGATCGCATCAAGCACGATGGCGTCGTCGGGGATTTGCCATTTGGCCAGCCGGCCTTCAAAGAAGGCGAGCAACTCGCCAGTGGCCAGCACGACGCCGGGGCGTAGCACGACCACGACCACCGGGCGTTCGTCCCATTTCGGGTGCGGCATGCCAATGCAGGCCGCCATGGCGACGCCGGGATGCGCCATGGCGATGTTTTCGACATCGATCGAGCTGATCCACTCGCCGCCCGACTTGATCACGTCCTTGCTGCGGTCGGTGATGTGCAAGTAGCCATCGGCATCGATGCTGGCGATATCGCCGGTGGGAAACCAGCTGCGGCCGGCAGCATCGGTCTGCAAGGGGCTGGCGCCTTCGTTTCTGTAGTAGTCACGCACAACCCAGGGGCCGCGCACCAGCAGGTCGCCGCAGGCCTTGCCGTCCCAGGGCAGCTCTTGGCCGCTGGCGTCGATGATTTTCATGTCGATACCGAAAATGGCCCGGCCCTGCTTTTGCAGCAGCTGCATTTGCGCGGTCTCGTCCCAGTCTTGGTGCTTGTTCTTCAGGCTGGACAGGGTGCCCAGCGGGCTGGTCTCGGTCATGCCCCAGGCGTGCAACACGCGCACCTGGTAGTCGTCTTGAAAAGTTCGGATCATCGCCGGTGGGCAGGCTGAGCCGCCAATCACTGTGCGTTGCAGGCTGCTAAAGCGCAGGCCTTGGCTGTGGATGTGGGTCAGCAGCATTTGCCAGATGGTGGGCACACCGGCGGCAAAGGTGACTTGCTCGGCCTCCATCAGTTCGTAGAGCGATTTGCCGTCCAACGCCGCGCCGGGGAAGACGATTTTGCACCCCGTCAGCAACGCGGCATAGGGCAG
>JAYVXE010000183.1:0-1863 GCA_043785395.1 Burkholderiaceae bacterium
CGGCATCACCCGCCCGGTGCACATTGGGCGCACCACCCAGGTCTGGCAAATTGACATGACCAATGCAGCGGGTGAGCTGACCTGCGTGTCACGCATCACCATGGCGGTGCTGGCTCCGCGGTAGCAATCGGTTGCAGACGAAGCTCTGCTTTAGGTGGTGAATCGAGCCGCTGGTACTTGTCTGGCAAACTGTGACGAGTAAATCAGGGGCGGCATGCACACCAACAAGTTTTCCGAGAGCGACATAAGCGACAAATTCATTCGGCCCGCCATGGTGCAGGCGGGGTGGCACTCTCTCGAACAGATTTACGCGCAATACCCTCTTCGTGCTGGCCGTGTGGTGGTTCGCGGCAAGGTTGCCCGGCGCGACCAGTCCACGGTGCTTTTTGCCGATTTCGCACTTTTCCTCAAACCCAACATCCCGCTGGCTGTAGTCGAAGCCAAAAAGTCTCGCCTCTCGGTGCAAGCGGGCATGCAGCAGGCCATCAACTACGCGCAGCTGCTCGACGTGCCCTTCAGCTTCGCCAGCAATGGCGAAGGCTTTGTGTTCCGCGACGCCACCTTGGCCACCGGCGTGCTGGAACAAACCCTCACGCTGGACCAATTCCCCTCACCGCAAGAGTTGTGGGCACGTTATTGCCAATGGAAGGGCTGGAACTCTGAGGTGCAAAGCGTGGCCGCGTTTGACTACGCCCCCGCCACCACGGCCAAGACCCCGCGCTACTACCAGCTCAATGCCATCAACCGGACCGTCGAAGCCATCGCCAACGGCCAAAACCGCGTGTTGCTGGTCATGGCCACCGGCACCGGCAAGACCTACACCGCGTTCCAGATCATCCACCGCCTGTGGAAATCGCCCTGGCGTGCGGACAAGCCATCGAGCCAAAAACGCATCCTGTTCCTGGCCGACCGCAATATCCTGATCGACCAAACCATGGTCAATGACTTCCGCCCCTTCAAGGGTGCCATGGCCAAGCTCAGCCCCAAGGCGAAGGGCATCGAGCGCATCAACGATCAAGGCCAAGTCACAGTGGAAGACGTGGATCTGGCCGTCAACAAAACCACCAAGCTGGTGGACAAAAGCTACGAGATTTACCTCTCGCTCTACCAGGCCGTCAGCGGCACCGAAGAAGAGCAAAACATCTACAAACAGTTCAGCCCTGACTTTTTCGACCTCATCGTGGTGGACGAGTGCCACCGTGGCAGCGCCGATGAAGACTCGGCCTGGCGCGAAATCCTCACCTACTTCAGCAGCGCCACCCAGGTCGGCCTGACCGCCACGCCCAAAGAAACCAAAGACATCTCGAACAGCGACTACTTTGGCGAGCCGCTTTATACCTACAGCCTGCGGCAAGGCATTGAAGACGGCTACCTCGCGCCCTACAAGGTCGTCCGGGTGGACCTGGACAAAGACGCCTTCGGCTGGCGCCCCACGGCAGGCATGACCGACAAACACGGCAATGTCATCGAAGACCGCATCTACACCGGCACCGACATGAACCGCAAGCTGGTGCTGGAGAAGCGCGACGAGGCGGTAGCGGCCAAGATCACTGAGTATCTGAAAGCCACCGACCGCTACGCCAAGACCATCGTGTTTTGCGAAGACATTGACCACGCCGCCCGCATGCGCCAGTCGCTCTCCAACGCCAATGCCGACATCTGCGCCACCCACCCCAAATACGTGGTGCAAATCACCGGAGACAACCCCGAGGGCAAGCGCGAGCTGGACAACTTTATAGACCCCGAGAAGCCCTACCCGGTGATCGCCACCACGTCCAAGCTCATGAGCACGGGCGTGGACGCGCAAACCTGCAAGCTCATCGTGCTGGACCAGAACATCAAGTCCATGACGCTGTTCAAGCA
>JAYVXE010000184.1:0-1861 GCA_043785395.1 Burkholderiaceae bacterium
CCTGGCAGAGCCAGCTCCACGGGTGCACTGGAAGGGGTGCGCTCGTCTCGCGGCGCGGTGAACTTAGACCACCCCCGAAGCGCCTGCGGCACTTCCCCCTCAAGGGGGCGCACCCGGTGGCCTGGCAGAGCAGATCCACGGGTGCACTGGGGGCTTGCCCAGTGCATGACAGTTAGCGCTCGGCGGGCTCCGGCCGGTTCCGCCAGTAATCTGCGTATTCCTTGCGCAAGATGTTTTTTTGAATTTTGCCGGTCGCGGTGATGGGCAAGGCGTCGACGAATTCCACCATTTTGGGCAGCTCGAAGCTGGCCAAGTGTTTGCGGCAATGCGCCAAGATGTCTTCTGCGCTGCATTGGCTGGTGGGCTTGCGCAGGATGAAGACGCTGATGGCCTCGCTCCAGTAGGGGTGCGGCAGGCCGACGGCGGCGACGTTGGCAACCTCGGGGTGGGCTAAGACGGTGGCCTCGACTTTGATGCTGGCGACGTTTTCACCGCCGGTTTTGATGATGTCTTTTTGGCGGTCCAAAAACAGCAGCTGGCCGCCGGCGTCGAACATGCCGATGTCGCCGGTATGGTGCCAGCCGTAGCGCTGCGTGGCCTGCGTGGCCTCGGGGTCTTTGAAGTAGCCGAGCATCACGTTCGGGCCCCGGTGCACGATTTCACCGATGGTTTCGGGTGGCAGCAGCTGCCCGTTGGCGTCCATGATCGCGGTTTCGCAGACCGGGTTGGAGCCGCCCCAGTAGTTGGCGTCGCGCTCGGGGTGCGCAAGTGGGCGAAATGTCATGGTCGCGGGGTAGATTTCGGTTTGCCCGGTGCCCAGCACGATGTTGCTGCTGATGCGGCTGGCAATCGCCTGCATCAGTGGGCGTGCCATCGGTGTCATGCCGTAGAGGCACAGGCGGACCGACGAAAAATCTGCCGCTGGTGCGCCGTCGTCGGCCAGCAGCGCGGCGTACATCAGCGGCAAGCCAATCAGGATGCTGATTTTTTCTTCGGCGATCAGCGTCAGCATTTGGCGCGCCACAAAGCCCCGCACCAAGACCAGGCTGGCACCGACGGAAATGGCAGACAGGGCCGAGGAGTGCTGGGCGCAGTGGAACAGCGGCAGTATGGTGCTGATGACGTCGTCTTCATTGAGCGAGACGTTGGGGCTTTTGAGCATCACGGCGCTGTAGATCGACAGGTGCGAGTGCACCACGCCTTTGGGCTGGCCGGTGGTGCCGCTGGTGTACATGATGAGGGCTGGCTGCTCGGCCTCGATATCTACCTCGGGCAGGCTGCTGGGCTGGCCGGCGCAGGCCTGGGCCAGGCTCGGGTGGCTGTTGGCCGTGCTTGGCGCGGCGGCCCGGCAATACACCAGGGGCAGGGCCAGTGTGCCGAGCAGGGCGGCGATGGCGGGCTGGGCGCAGAGTTCGGCGTCGGCGACGATGCAGCGGGCCTCCGAGTGGCCCAAGATGTAGCCGATGTCGGGCGCTGTCAGCATGGTGTTGACCGAGACCCAAACGTTGCCGGATTTGTGGACACCGTTGAGCGCGACCAGCATGTCGGCGGAGTTGGCGCACAGCACGGCCACTTGCACGCCGCTGCCCACGGTTTGCAGCAGGTAGTGGGCGAACTGAGAGCTTTGGGCATCCAGCGCGGCGTAGCTCAGGCGCAGGGCGCCGTCGACCACCGCCGTGCGGCTGCCAAATTGGCGGGCGGTGCGGTGCACGATGTCGCCCAGGGCGATGCGGCGGATGCGACGGGCTTCGGGCGAGAGTGCGATTTTGAACATGTGGGTCTCCTAATATGAACCACCCCCGTAGCGCCTGCGGCGCTCCCCCCTCAAGGGTGAACTTGGCCCACCCCCGTAGCGCCTGCG
>JAYVXE010000185.1:0-6318 GCA_043785395.1 Burkholderiaceae bacterium
CTCGCCGCGCCATGCGGCGTTACTCGTCCTTGCGCACAAGAGTGCGCTGCGTCCTCGCGCCTTGCCTGACACGCCGATCACGGCACCCTCGTATGCATCCAACTGCGGTTTCTAGGATAAAGCATCAAATGTTATTTGTTTTGCCCAAGCCTTTAGGTTTAAAGCGGTAGCGTAATATTTGACTTTAAAAGACCCACGCCAACAGCGGTTGGCGTGGGCTTAGTGCGTGGTAGTGCCCGTGCCCGTGCTCGGTGTTGGCGCCAGCGCCGACCACAGCGCTGTCAGCACAATCAAGGCGCCGCCGATCCAGGTACCCGGTGCCAGGGAGGCCGCACCCAGCAAGACGGCGGAGGCGCTGGCGAACACCACCTCCGACAACATGATGATTGCCGTGGTGTGGGCGCTAAGCCGCGCCGCGCCGTATTGCAAGGCCAAATTGCCGCAGGTAAAGGCCAGGGCCAAGGCCGCAGCCAGCAGCGTCCAGCTGGTGTGCAGAGCCGGTATGGGGGTGACCATGCCCTGGCCCATGCCGACCAAGGCGATACTGCCGGCCAGCAACAGGCCGCCGCCAAACATCGCCAACACGCGCGCCTCACCCGGCACGGCACGCAGCCGCCGCAGCAAGATATTGGTCAGCGCAAACGTAGCGCCAGCGGCCAGCGCCAGCCAGTCGACCAGGCCGCTTGGCAGCGGCCAATCGGAGCCCGGTGTCTTGAGCACCAAGACGACGCCGGCCACCGCCACCGCCATGCGCGCCAAGCTGCTGCGGCCTGGCCGCTCGCCCAGCAGCGGCCAGGCCAGCAGCGCGCTCCACAGCGGCATCAGGTAAAACAGCAGCACCACGCGCACCACATCACCTTCGGTCACGGCCCAGTTAAAGCCCACATTGGTCAGCCCGGACGCCAGCGCCAGCCATACCAGCACCGGGTAGCGCAGCAACACCCGCGCCGCCTGGGGCCGCACCAGCAAGAAGCCGCACAGCGCCGTGGCATACACCGCCGCCACCGCCCACAGCGGGTGCAGTCCGGCCACCTGCAACTGCCGCAGCGGCCACCACGCCAGGCCCCAAATCATGGCGTTGAACAGCAGGGCGAGGGCGGGCAGGGAGGCGTACATGGCAAGAAAAATCAGGGCGGTATCAGCGCAAAAAATCGGAATGCTTGGCCGAGCCCAAGCCCAAGCTCACTGGTGCTTGTCTTGGCGGGCGATGTCCAGCAAATGCGCCACCTCGTCGTAGTGGTGCAGGCAATTGCGGGCATGCCAGCGCTTGATCAGCCACATGCAGCCGGCCACCACCAGGCCAAACACGCTGATGGCGGTGTAGGCCGAAAGACCCAGGCCGGTGCAGGCGCTGTAGAACGCGCCGAGCAGCAAAATGCAGGCCTGTTCGTTGAAGTTTTGCACCGCAATCGAGCGGCCCGCGCCCATCAGGTTATGGCCCCGGTGCTGCAACAAGGCGTTCATCGGCACGACCAAAAAGCCGCCCAGGCCACCGAGCAAAATCATGAACGGTATCGCCACCCAGATATGGGTGATGAAGTTCATCCCAATGATCAGCAAACCCATCGCAATGCCCAGCGGAATGACGCGGGTTGCCACATCCAAGCGCATGCGCAGCGAGGCCACCACCGCCCCCACTGCCGTGCCAATGGCCACCACACCGGTCAGCGACGAGGCCTGCGCCGTGTCATAGCCCAGCGCGAGCGAGGCCCAGGCCAGCACGATGTATTTCAGGTTGCCACCCGCGCCCCAGAAAAGCGTGGTCGTGGCCAGCGATATTTGGCCCAGCTTGTCGCGCCACAGGCGGCAGTTGCAATGCCAAAAATCGGGCAGCAGCGCGGCCATATTGCGCATAAAACTGTGCTCCGGGTTGGCGCGCAGCGCACGCATCTCAACCCCGGTGTGCGGGATGCGGGTGTTGAACCAGGCCGCCAACAGGTAGACAAAAATGATCACGCAAATCGCGGCCTCAGGCGGTGAAGCCAAGCCGGTGTCGATCCAGGGCAGGTCAATGGCCAGCAACCAGGCTGAGGCCGTGTCGCTAATCAAGAGGCCGCCCAGCAAGATGCCCAAAATGATGGAGGCAATCGTCAAGCCCTCGATCCAACCATTCGCCTTGACCAGTTGCGAGGCCGGCAGCAGCTCGGTCAAAATGCCGTACTTGGCCGGAGAATAGGCCGCCGCACCCAGACCGACAATCGCATACGACAGCAGCGGATGGGTGCCAAACAGCATCAGCAAACAGCCCACAACTTTGATGGAGTTGCTGATGAACATCACCCGCCCCTTGGGCAAGGCATCGGCAAAAGCCCCAACCAAGGGCGCTAGCGCGACATAGAAAATGGCGAAAATCGGCACCAAGGCGGCGCGCTGCCATTCGGCACCGCCCAAGATGAGAATCAGCTCGACGCCGGCGACAAACAATGCGTTGTCCGCCAAGGACGAAAAAAACTGGGCGGACATGATGGTGTAAAAACCGCGTTTCATGGTGGGGGCTGACTCTTAACACCAGCGCTGCAAGTGCTTTTTGTAATGACGGTCTCCAAATGAAGCGCGGTTATATCACGGCCTCTGCGGCGCACCAGCGCTAGCCGCGCAGTGCCACAATCGGTGGCCCTTGCCGACCCCCGACCCATTGCCCGCCATGCCCCGCCCCATCCAAGCCACGATCCATCACCCGGCCCTGCGCCACAATTTGGCGCAGGTACGCCGGTGCGCGCCCGACGCCTTGGTCTGGGCCGTGGTCAAGGCCAACGCCTACGGGCACGGCATCGAGCGCGTGTTCGACGCCTTGCGCGCGGCCGACGGTTTTGCCCTGCTCGACCTGGCCGAGGCCGAGCGCCTGCGGGCGCTGGGTTGGCGTGGCCCGGTGTTGCTGCTCGAAGGCGTGTTCGAGCCGCGTGACTTGGAGCTTTGTTCGCGCCTTGGCCTGTGGCACACGGTGCACTGCGAAGAGCAAATCGAGATGCTGGCAGCGCACAAGACGCATCTGGCGCAGCGCGTCTTCCTCAAGATGAACAGCGGCATGAACCGGCTCGGCTTCACGCCGCAGCGCTTTCGCAGCGCCTGGGCTCGGCTGAATGCGCTGGTGCAGGTTGACGAGGTGTCGTTGATGACACATTTCAGCGACGCCGACGGCCCGCGTGGCATTGCCCACCAGGTCGCCACCTTCGAGGCCGCCAGCCACGACCTGCCAGGAGAGCGCAGCCTGTGCAACAGCGCCGCCGTGCTGCACCACGCCGCCGATCTGCGGGTGCGCGCCGACTGGGTGCGCGCCGGCATCATGCTGTACGGCAGCTCGGGCGACGCTGCGCCAGTCCAGCTGCAGCCCAGCATGTCCTTGCACAGCCGCATCATCGCCGTCCAAGACGTGGCCGCCGGCTCCTGCATCGGCTACGGCTCTACCTTTACCGCCGCTTCACCGCTGCGCATTGGCGTTGTCGCCTGTGGCTATGCCGACGGCTATCCGCGCCACTGCGACAGTGGCACGCCGGTGCTTGTCGACGGCCTGCGCAGCCGCCTGCTCGGACGCGTCAGCATGGACATGTTGGTGGTCGATCTGACGCTGCTGCCCGACACCGGCTTTGGCAGCGAGGTCACGCTCTGGGGCTGCGCCAGCAACGGCAGCGTGCTGGCGATCGACGAAGTCGCGCATGCCGCCGGCACCATCGGCTACGAGCTGATGTGCGCACTGGCGCAGCGGGTGCCGGTCGCGGTCCAGGCCTAACTGTCATGCATGGGCCAAGCACCACCGAGCGATGAAACCGCGCCGCCCCCAGTGCACCCGTGGATCTGGATCTGGCTCTGCCAGGCCACCGGGTGCGCCCCCTTGAGGGGGCGAGCGCCGCAGGCGCTTCGGGGGTGGATCAAGTTCACCGCCCCGCGAGACGAGCGCCCCCCTTCCAGTGCACCCGTGGATCTGGCTCTGCCAGGCCACTGGGTGCGCCCCCTTGAGGGGGAAGCACCGTAGGTGCTTCGGGGGTGGGCCAAGTTAAAACTGGCCCGCGTCTTGCAAAGACTGGGCCAGCAGGCCGACATCGCGCCCGTCCGCGTGCTGTGCACGGGCTTGGCGATGGCCTGGCTTGGCCAGCACTTCCAGGTAAAACTGGCTGGCACCGTCCTTGGCCACGCCGTCGATCAAGGCCGTCAAAGTTGCCAGATGCACCACTTCGGCCACCTGCGCCGAGAGCCCGAACTTGCAGTCAAAGTCCCAGTAGTCGGCGCCATCGGGCACGGCACGACGGCGTTCGCGCTTGATGTATTTACGAATTTCATGCTTTACCGCTTCCAGCAGCCGATCTCGATTTTTGCCTTCGATACACAATTGAAAATTTTTCTTCATCCCCGATGGTAACGTGCGCAAAGCCGCACGATCACGCTGCCCGCCGAGTACCCGGCAGCGGGCAACAGGCTATCCTCAGCGCCCCACGCTCACCGCTCCACGCACACCGCCCCCGCCACCATGCCATTTTCTCTCCTGGGCCTTTCGCCCGCCTTGGTCCGCGCCAGCCTTGACCAAGGCTACACAAGCCCAACGCCCATCCAATCCAGCGCCATTGCGGCGATTTTGCGTGGCGTTGACCTGCTCGCCCAAGCCCCCACCGGCTCCGGCAAAACCGCCGCCTTCGCCCTGCCCTTGCTCCAGCACTTGCTTGACCGTGCGCCGCCAGCGCCCCGCCGTGTGCAAGCACTGGTGCTGGCGCCCACGCGTGAGCTGGCGGCGCAGATTGGCGAATCCATCCGCAGCCTGGCACAAAATTTACCGTTGCCGGTCAAAATCGCTGTGGTCTTTGGCGGGGTCTCGATCAACCCGCAAATGATGGGCCTGCGCGGTGGCGCCGACATCGTTGTCGCAACCCCGGGCCGCTTGCTCGACCTTGTCGCACACCGGGCGCTCAAGCTGTCCCACGTCCGCACACTGGTGCTGGACGAGGCCGACCGCTTGCTGGAACTGGGCTTTGCCGATGAACTAAGCCAGGTGCTGGCGCTGCTGCCGCCCGAGCGGCAAAACCTGCTTTTTTCTGCCACGTTTGAGGCCCCCGTGCAGGCCTTGGCCGAGCGGCTCTTGCACCAGCCCGAGCGCATCAGCACCGTGGCCACAAGCACGAAGTCAGAGGCCGCACCGCTGCTCCAGCAACGCGCCATTGCCGTCGAGACCGCCCAGCGCACGGCGCTCTTGGCCCACTTGGTCACCCAAGCCGGCTGGAGCCGGGTGCTGGTGTTTGTCGCAACCCAATACGCAACCGAGCATGTCGCGCACAAGCTCAGGCGCGCCGGCATCCGCGCCGCGCCACTGCACGGCCAGCTCAGCCAAGGCGCACGCAGCCAGGCGCTGGCAGACCTGAAGTCGTCCCGGCTGCAAGTGCTGGTGGCAACAGACATTGCCGCCCGCGGCCTGGACGTCGCGCAGCTACCCGTGGTGCTGAACTACGACCTGCCGCGCTCCCCGGTTGACTACATCCACCGCATTGGCCGCACCGGGCGCGCCGGCGCCAGCGGCTTGGCCGTGAGCTTCGTCAGCCCCAGCACCGAAGCCCACTTCGCCTTGATCGAAAAGCGCCAAGGCCTGAGCCTGCCACGCGAACGCATCGCCGGCTTCGAGCCCGCCCCTGCACCCAGCGCCATGCCGAGCGCCGCAGCCGCAGCCACAGCCGACACCGGGCGCAGCGACCCGAACGGCGGCACCAAAGGCCGGCGTCCCAGCAAGAAAGACAAGCTGCGGGCGGCGGCCGCCTTGCAAGCCGCAGCGCGCGTATAGCAAGCCGTGCGGCCTGGATCCAGGCTCGTTCCCGCCTACGTATCCAGCCCAAAGCGCAGCCCAAACGCTGCACAAAACTCCGCCCCGCCCCCCAGCGACAGGCTGAGCGTGTAGCGCAGCGGCACGGGCGCACCGAGCTGGGCGTGCAGCTGTCCACTCGCCTCGTCGTAGTGCAGCGCATCGGTGGCGCTGCACTCCTGCTGCGCTTGCAGCGCGTAGTCCCAGGCAAAACCATGCTCCAGCGGGCCGCAGCGGGCAGAGAAGTTGGCATGTGCCCAGCCCAGCACCAGCACCACTTCGGCCTTCAGCGCCGCCACCTGGGCCGAGCGCACCGAGGCCAAGGCATCGAACGTGCCCTGCCCCGGTGCATCCTCGCTGTAGTCAAAGTCCAGGTAATCGAGCGCGCCGCTCACCGCCGCCGCCCCAAGGACGGCCAGCGCAGGCCGCCGGCCAGCTGCGGCAAAAAAAGAATGTGCATAAAAATTCCCGGATCAGACCATCTTCGATGGTTTACAAGTTGTATAGGATGAAGTGGACCTACGCAAAACGTCCCCAGCGGC
>JAYVXE010000186.1:0-1852 GCA_043785395.1 Burkholderiaceae bacterium
CAAGGCGGTGGCGCGCGGTGCGTGCGGGGCAGGTCGGTGAGGCAGTGGTGGCATGTGGCAGACCGGGGTTGGAGGTCGGTGGGAGTGTGCGGTACCGGTGGCGCTCAAAGCGCTAACTATCATGCATGGGCCAAGCGCCCCCCAGTGCACCCGTGGAGCTGGCTCTGCCAGGCTACCGGGTGCGCCCCCTTGAGGGGGCGAGCGCCGCAGGCGCGACAGGGGTGTTCCACGTTACCTCGATTCACGGCACAGCGCCAAGGATAGAGGGCTTTCGGTAGACTCGGCGCCATTCCAGGAGTTGTACCCACTATGGCAGTCACCGAACAAGCTATCACCGACGCGCTCAAAAGCGTGCTAGACCCCCACACGGGCACTGACTTTGTCAGCAGCAAGGCGCTCAAAAACCTTCACCTCAGCGGCACCGACATCGCCTTCGACATCGTGCTGGGCTACCCGGCCAAGAGCCAATGGCCGGCACTGCGGCGCACGCTGATCGCAGCAGTCAAAACCGTGCCCGGCGTGGGCAATGTGTCGGTCAACATCCGTACCGACGTTGTCGCGCATGCTGTGCAGCGCGGCGTGCAGCTGCTGCCCAAGGTCAAGAACATCGTCGCCGTAGCCTCGGGCAAAGGCGGTGTTGGCAAAAGCACCACCGCAGTCAACCTGGCCTTGGCGTTGGCTGCCGAAGGCGCCAGCGTGGGCCTGCTCGACGCTGACATCTACGGCCCAAGCCAGCCGATGATGATGGGCATCAGTGCCCGTCCAGAGTCGGAGGACGGCAAAACGATGGAGCCGCTGGAGAACTACGGCGTGCAGGTGATGTCGATTGGTTTTTTGGTCAACCAAGACGAAGCCATGATCTGGCGCGGCCCGATGGCGACCCAGGCGCTGGAGCAGTTGCTGCGCCAAACCAACTGGCGCGACCTCGACTACCTGATCGTCGACCTGCCGCCCGGCACCGGCGACATCCAGCTGACGTTGAGCCAGCGGGTGCCGATGACCGGCGCCGTGATCGTCACCACACCGCAAGATATTGCGCTGCTCGACGCCCGCAAAGGCATCAAGATGTTCGAGAAAGTCGGCGTGCCCATTCTTGGCATTGTTGAAAACATGGCGGTCCATGTGTGCAGCAACTGCGGCCATACCGAGCATATTTTTGGTGCCGATGGCGGCAAAAAAATGGCCGCCGAATACCAGATGGACTACCTGGGCGCATTGCCGCTGGACATCAACATCCGCCTGCAAGCCGACAATGGCCGTCCGACCGTGGTCGCCGACCCCGACGGCGAAGTCGCCGCGCTGTACAAATCGGTGGCACGCCAAGTGGCGGTCAAGATTGCGCTGCAAGCCAAAGACTTCTCCGCCAAATTCCCAAGCATCACGATCAGCAAAGGCACGTGAGGCGGTGCGGCATATGAGGCACGTGCGCCTGCGCCTGCCCCTCAAAGACCCTGCCAAGCTGTCAGAATAGGGGTTCATTCTAGGCAGTCGAACCTGCCAATTGACCACGCTTGATCACGATTGCCCACGATTGACCACTATGACAACGACCCCCACCCTCATCCGGCAAAGCGACCTGATCGAATCCATCGCTGCCGCCTTGCAGTACATCAGCTACTACCACCCGAGCGACTACATCGCCCACCTGGCGCGGGCCTACGAGCGCGAGCAAAGCCCGGCGGCCAAAGACGCGATGGCGCAGATCCTGACCAATAGCAAAATGAGTGCCACCGGCCAGCGCCCTATCTGCCAAGACACCGGCATCGTCAACGTCTTCCTTAAAGTGGGCATGGACGTGCGCTGGGAGGGCTTTACCGGCAGCCTGGATGACGCCATCAACCAAGGCGTGCGC
>JAYVXE010000187.1:0-1851 GCA_043785395.1 Burkholderiaceae bacterium
TCGGTGGTGCTTGGCCCATGCATGACAGTTAAAGGATTATCAAAATGACGCCGGAACAAAAAACAAAGAATAAACGCATGGGCTGGCTGTTGGCATCGATTGCCATCGTCTTGTTCATCGGTTTCATGGTCAAGTCAGCCTTGCTGACGCATTGAGCCTAGCGCCATGGGTCGCCGCATTGAAAATTTCCGGATGGTGCGCAAGCTGGTCGTGGTCACGCTCGGTATGTTCGCCTTCGGCTATATTTTGATCCCGATTTACAAGCGAATTTGCGAAATGACCGGGATTAATATTTTGACCGTGAACGAAGGTCAGATTCCGGGTGGCGCAAAAATGGGAGCGGCCGCGTTGCCGATCAATTCGCAAGTGGATTTGACGCGCACCATCAGTATCGAGTTTGATGCGAACAGCTTTGGGCCTTGGGATTTCAAGCCGGAACGGCACTCGATGGATGTCCATCCTGGTGAATTGGCAACCGTGATGTACGAGTTCCAAAACACCCAAAATCGGCGCATGGCGGCGCAGGCAATCCCAAGCTATGCACCCAAGCAGGCAACCGCTTATTTTAATAAGTTGGAGTGTTTTTGCTTCAACCAGTACACGCTTGATCCGGGTGAAAAAAAGTCATGGCCCGTGGCCTTTGTGATTGACCCCAAGCTGCCCAAGGATGTGACGACGATTACCCTGTCGTACACTTTTTTTGAGGTTGGCGGCAAGATTGCACCAGCACCGGCAGGCAATGGCGCCGAGGCGGTGTCGCAGCTTTCGGTGCCTTTGAAGGCGGGTTTTTAACGCGCGCGTATGTCTGAGGAAACCCAAAGCCCGGCCCCCAAGTCGTCTTGGCTGCGCACCATCAAAATGATTGCCTGGGCCTTTGTCGGCCTGCGCCAACGCAGCGAATTTGAACAAGATATCAAGCTCAATCCACTGCATATCATTGTGGCGGGCTTGGTGGCAGCACTTTTGTTGGTGCTGGCCTTGGTGGCGTTGGTGAACTGGGTGGTTTGAGGGGGCTGGTGTGTTGCCTGCTGGGCATGCCTTTCGAGGCCCAGTCACGGGGCAGTTGGTTTGATTAAAAAAATGACTTGCGCAGCAAGCTGTTGATGGTGTTTTTCAGTATTCGTCAAAATCCCAGGTCGCGTCGAACCAGTATGTTTGCGTAAGTCCTATCAAAGATAAACAGAGAACCGAGAGCCAGGAGTAGAAAATGAGTGCAATCCAGACCCGCCACGCCCCGTATTATTTTGTGCCAGGGCCATCGCGCCATCCGGTGATGGCCGCCATTGGCCTATTTTTGGTGATTCTGGGTGCCAGCCAGTGGATTAATGGCCATGGCTGGGGCATGTACGCCGTGGCGGTGGGCATGGTCTGGTGGCTGTTTGTGCTGTTTCAGTGGTTCAGCGAAGCTGTGCGTGAAAATGAAGCGGGTCAGTACGGGCACAAAATTGACCTGTCCTACCGCTGGAGCATGAGTTGGTTTATTTTCTCGGAAGTGATGTTTTTTGGTGCGTTTTTTACGGCACTGTGGTGGGCGCGTTCGCATTCGGTGCCGGCGCTGGGCAGTTTGGAAAATGCTATTTTGTGGCCTGATTTCAAGGCGGTTTGGCCGAGTTTGCAGGCCATCGGTGCGACGGCGTCACCGGCCGGCACGGTGGATCCGTTCCAGACGGTGGGGCCATTTTGGTTGCCGACCATCAATACTGCGCTGCTGCTTACGTCCGGTGTGACCTTGACGGTTGCCCACCATGCTTTGCTGGCCAACCAGCGTGGCAAGACGATTGCCTTCATGTGGGCGACGGTGTTACTCGGCTTGGTATTCTTGTTTGTGCAAGGCTATGAGTATTACCACTT
>JAYVXE010000188.1:0-6280 GCA_043785395.1 Burkholderiaceae bacterium
TGCGCTCGATCTGCCGGGCTGCAGCGGGCGGTTCATGCTGGCTGCGCAAGAGGTCTCGCCCTACACCCAGCAGCCGCTGGCCATCCACTACCCACAGGCCGATGTGGATGGTTTGTTCGAGGCGGCAGAAAAATCCATGCCCAGCTGGGCTGCCGCACCCATAGAAGCCCGCATCGGCGTGTTGATGCAGGTGCTCGATACGCTCTACCGCGAGCACCTGTTCGAGCTGACCCAGGCCGTGATGCACACAGCCGGGCAGAGCTTCAATATGGCCTATGCGGGCTCGGGGGTGAATGCGCTGGACCGGGGCATCGAGGCCCTGGTCTACGCCGAGCAGGCGATGCGTGCCGTCACACCGACGGCGCGTTGGGAGCGCCGCTTCGGTGCGGCCACGATTGCCTTGGACAAGACCTACCGGCTGGTGCCACGCGGTGTGGCTGTGTGTTTTGCCTGCGCCAGCTTCCCGACCTGGAACGCCTGGCCGTCGATGCTGGCCAGCCTGGCCACCGGCAATGCGGTGCTGGTCAAGCCGCACCCGGCCACGGTGCTGCCGATGGCGATTTCGGTGCGTGTGTTTCGCCGGGTGCTGGCGCAAGCCGGGTTTGACCCGAACCTGGTGACGCTGGCGCTTGACAGCAGCGCCGAGCCGATCGGCAAGCTGCTGGTCAAGCACCCCAAGACGGCGCTGGTGGACTTCACTGGCAGCGCGCGTTTTGGCCAATGGGTGGAGCAAAACGCCCACCCCGCGCTGAGCTTCACCGAGACCTCGGGCTGCAACACCGTGGTGCTGGAGTCGGTGGACGATCTGGATGCCGTGCTGCGCAGCCTGGCCACCAGCCTGTGCCTGTTCAGCGCGCAGATGTGCACCAGTCCGCAAAACATCTATGTGCCGCAACAGGGCGTGCGCACGCCGCAGGGGCTGGTGCCGTTGGCGACGCTGGCACAGCGTCTGGCCGGTGCCGTGGCGGCGTTGACCGCAGAGCCCAAGAAGGCCGCGATGATCTTGGCCACCATCCAGTCACCGCAGACGCTGGAGCTGCTCGCGCAGCTGCAGCAGCAAGGCAGTGCGCGCGGCCAGGTGCTGCTGGCACCGCAGGCCTATGCCCACCCGGACTTCCCCCAGGCGCGCACCAGCACACCGCTGATGCTGCAGGTGGGCCGGGACGCACGTGGCCTGTACGGCGGCGAGTGCTTCGGCCCGGTCAGCTTCGTGATCGCCTGCGCCGACGCCGCCGACGCCTTGCAACAAGCCTGTGCCGATGTGCGGGAGTTTGGTGGCCTCACCGCCTTTGTCTACTCCACCGACGAGGCCTTCATCGCCCGCGCCGAAGCCGCCTATGCGCGTGCTGGTGCACAGCTCACGCTCAACCTCACCGGGCCGATGCCGCTGAATTTTGCTGCGGCCTACAGCGACTACCACGTCAGTGGCCTGAACCCGGCAGGCAATGCCAGCCTGACCGACCTGTCTTTTGTGGCCAGCCGTTTTCGCATCGCACAGTCGCGCCGGCCAGCCGCTCTGCCTTCCCAACCCCAACCCCAACCTCAATCCCAATCCCAACCCAAAGGAGATCACCATGGGCACCAATGACGTCCCCGTCCTGAGCGGCGGCTTCGCACCCATCACCCACGAGCTCATGACCGAGTTGACCGACATCGAGGGCACCGTGCCCAAGGATTTGACCGGCATCCATGTGCGCAACGGCCCGAACCGGCGCTTCGAAGCGCCGGGGCGCTACCACTGGTTTGACGGCGACGGCATGTTGCACGCTGTGCGTTTCGAGGGCGGGCGGGTGTTCTACCAGAACCGCTGGGTCATGACCGATGGCTTGCAAGAGGAGTTGGATGCCGGTGCTGCACTGTGGCAGGGCATCAAGGACCCGCCGCGCCAAGACCGGCCCGACATGCCGATCAAGAACACCTCGAACACCGATGTGAAGTTTTATGCCGGCCACCTGGTGTCGATGTGGTACCTGGGCGGCACGGTCTACAAAGTGCGCCCGAACGACCTTGTAACCGTGGGCAAGCTCGACCTCGATCCGCGTCTGCAGGGGCTGCCGATCTCGGCGCATTCCAAGGTGGACGAGCGCACCGGCGAATTTTTGTTCTTCGCCTATGGCAAGCAAGCGCCCTACATGCACTACGGCGTGATGGACCGCTTTGGCAAGCTGCAGACCTTCATGCCGGTGCAGCTGCCCGGGCCGCGCCTGCCGCACGACATGGCGATCACCGCCAACCACACCATCGTGCATGACTTTCCGCTGTTCTACGACATGGACGCCTTCGCCGCCGGACGCCACAAGCTCAAGTTCTATCCCGAGCTGCCGTCGCGCTTTGGTGTCATCCCGCGCCATGGCACACCGGAGCAAATTCGCTGGTTCGAGGCCAGCCCCACCTACATGTACCACGCCTCGAATGCCTGGGAGGAAGACGATGGCCAGGGCGGCGTCGAGATCGTCATGACCGGCACGCCGTTTCGCCTGCCGCGTGACATGCGTGGCGGGCTCGATGTCGAACGCTTCCCGAAGATGCTGGCCCATCTGGAGCATGACTTCATGTTCTACGAATGGCGCTTCAACCTGCGCACCGGGCAGACGAAAGAGCGGGTCATCGACGACATCGTGAACCAGGAGTTCCCGGTCATCAATTCCTGGATGCAGGGCTACAAAACGCGCTACTCCTGGAACGTGCTGATGGGGCGCAGCAACCGCGCCGAGGACCCGCGTTTTTGCGGCTTCGTGCGCTACGACTTGGAGCAAGACAGCTGCACCAGCTACCACGCGGGTGTCCATAAATGGTTTAGCGAAGCGCCGTTCGCACCCAAGGACAACTGGAAGGAAGAGGACGACGGCTACCTGGTCGGCTTCATGTGGGATGACGAAAAGCAGCTGTCCTATGTGACCGTGTTTGACGCCAAGGACATTGCACAGGGGCCGGTGGCGCGCATCCGGCTGCCGCAGCGTGTGCCCAATGGTTTTCATGCAACCTGGATCAGTGGCGAGCGGCTGGCACGGGGGTACTAGCCCACCCCTGTCGCGCCTGCGGCGCTCCCCCCTCAAGGGGGCGCACCCGGTGGCCTGGCAGAGCCAGATGTGCGGCGTCTGCTGGAAGTCGTAGAGCGTGCTTTATCGGCGGACCGTGGGTGAATTGTTGCGATATTTATAAGAAATAAGTCTGTAGCGCACTGTATACAAGCGTTGGTAGCTATCTTTTATATAGCATTGGTGTGCAAGTTGGGTACAAAAACGATAGGAGGGCTCAGGTCATGGTGCTGATTCCAGCGGAAAAAATTGCCGACTACACCGCCCGTGGCTGGTGGGGCCATGCCACGCTGTGGGAGGTGTTCCAGAAAAACCTCCAGGCGCGGCCCGATGCCGAGGCGGTGGTGGATGCGTGTAACCGCGCAGATTTTGCGCACGGTGCGCCGCAGCGCCTGAGCTGGGCGCAACTGGCAACAGAGGTGGATGCGTTTTGCCTGCTGCTGCTAGACCACGGCATCAGCCGCGACGAGCGGCTGGTGGTGCAACTGCCGAATGGTGTGGAGCAGTTTGTGGTCTACCTGGCCTGCGCCCGCTTGGGGTTCATCGTCTCACCGGTGCCGGTGCAGTACCGCGAGCATGAACTCGACCATGTGCTGCAGACCACACAGGCCAGCGCCGCCATCACGTTCTCACGCATTGGCCGGCCCGAAGGTGGGCACGCCGCCGCCGCCATGTTCCAAGGCCTGAGGGTGCAGCATCCCGCCTTGCGCACGGTGTTCGCCTGGGGCGAGACGGTGCCGGAGGGGGTGGTTCACGTTCCGGCTGCGCAGGCTGTGGACGCGACCGCACGGCTGCGGCTGCAGCAAGCCGAGCGCGCTGCCCAGGTCACCGCCAACGATGTGTTCAGCGTGTGCTGGACATCGGGCACCGAGGCCACCCCCAAGGGCGTGCCGCGCAGCCACAACGAATGGCTGGTGGTTGCGCCGTCGATCATCGAGGCCGCCGAGTTGCAGCCCCAGGCGCGGCTGCTCAATCCGTTTCCGATGGTCAACATGGCCGGCATCGCCACCGCACTGGCGGCCTGGCTGGTGCTGGGTGGCACGGTGGTGCAGCACCATCCGTTCAGCCTGCCGGTGTTTCTGCAGCAGTTGCGCGAAGAGGCGATCGACTACACCGTGGCGCCACCCGCCATCCTCAACATGCTGCTGCAAAACGAGGCTTTGCTGGCGGGCATCGACTTCACGCGGCTGTCGCGTATCGGCTCCGGCTCGGCCCCGCTGTCGGACTGGATGGTGCGGGGTTTTGAGGAGCAGTACGGCGTGCGCATCGTCAACTACTTCGGCTCCAACGAAGGCGCGGCACTCTCGGGCAGCTACCTCGATATTCCCGAGCCGGAGCTGCGCGCCCAGTTCTTTCCGCGCGCGGGTGTGCCGGGCTTTGAGTGGCAGCTCTCGACCACGCGCAAGATCCGCACCCGGCTGGTGGACTTGGAGACCGGCGAAGACATTTTGGAGCCCGGTCGCCCCGGCGAGATCCGTTTTGACGGTGCCACCATCTTCAGCGGCTACTTCGGCGCCCCCGAGTCCACGGCGCGGGCGTTCGACGCACAGGGCTTCTACAAAACCGGCGACCTGTTCGAGATTGCGGGCGAGCGCCTGCAGTACTACCGCTACGTTGGCCGCTCGAAAGACCTGGTGATCCGGGGCGGCATGAACATCTCGTCCGAAGAAATCGAGAACCTGCTGCTGGCCTGCCCCGGTGTGTGCGAGGCGGCCGTGGTGGGCGTGCCCGATGCCACCCTGGGCGAGAAGGTCTGCGCCTGCGTGGTGAGCACGCAGGGGCAGAGCGTCACGCTGGCGGCCATCAATGCCTACCTGCGCGAACACAAACGGGTGGCGGTCTACAAGCTGCCCGAGTACCTGCTGCCGCTGCCAAGCCTGCCGCGCAACCCGGTCGGAAAAATTCTTAAGCGCAGCTTGCGCCTCCAGGCACTGGCGCTGGTTGAGGCAGCGCAGGCGGTGGCCGCATGAAGCCGATCCGCCCCGTGCTGCTGCTGTTGCCCGGCATGCTCAACACGCCCGCAGTCTGGGCCGACGTGGCCGAGCTGCTACGCCCCCAGGCCGACGTGCGTATGGCCGACTTTGGCACCCAGTCCAGCATCCCTGAGATGGCCGGTGATGCCTGGGCCGCAGTGGCCGACGTGCCGCTGGACACTGCGCTGGTGGTCTGCGGCTTCTCCATGGGCGGCTATGTCGCGCTCGAGATGCTGGCCCAGGCCCAGCGGCCCTTGAACGGTCTGGGCCTGCTCAATACATCCGCTCAACCCGAGACCGCGCAAACCGCTCTGGGGCGGGAAAAGACCATTGCCGCCCTGGAGCGCGACTTTGCCAAGGTGGTGCACAAAGTGGCTTTGCTGGCCGTGCACCCGGACCGGCAGACGGATGGCATGCTGATGGAGCGTACGCGCCAGATCATGAGCGACACCGGCGCGCCGGCCGCCATCCGGCAAAACCGCGCCATTCTTGCGCGTGGCGACCACCGCGCACTTCTGGCCCAGTTGAAGCTGCCGGTGCGGGTGATCAGCTCGCGTGACGACCAGGTCGTGCCTCCTGCGCACAGCGAAGCGCTTGCCGCCCTGATTCCCGGTGCCCGGCTGGTCTGGGTGGCGCACGCCGGCCACATGACCCCGTTAGAGCAACCCCAGGCCGTGGCCGATGTGCTGCGTGGCTTATTGTCTTGACCGACTGCACAAGGAGTATTTCCATGCAAAAAACGCTGCAAAAACCCATGCAAAAATCCACGCAAAGACGCTTGAGCCTGCGCGCGCTTGCCAGCGTGGCCTTGGCGATGGCCATGGGTATAGCCATGGACACCGGGCAGGCCCAGCCAGCCAATGACAAGCCACTGCGCATCGTGGTGCCCTTTGCTGCGGGCAACACCCTGGACACCGCCCTGCGCCAGGTGGCCGAGCTGTTCAAGAGCAACACTGGCCAGACGCTGCTGATCGACAACAAGCCCGGGGGCGCGGGCATCGTTGCCGCGCAAAACCTGCTGCAGGCCGCCCCCGATGGCCAGACGCTGCTGCTGACCAATACCGGCATGCTGGCCATCAACCCGCACACCTTTAGCAAGCTGCCCTACGACGCCGAAAAAAGTTTTCGCCCGATCAGCAACTGTCTGGGCACCTCCATGGTGATGGCGGTTCACGCCAGCGTGCCGGCCAACGATATTCAGGAGTTTGTTGCCTGGGCCAAGGCCCAGTCCAAACCGGTGTCCTTTGCCTCGTTTTCGGCGGGCAATTC
>JAYVXE010000189.1:0-6277 GCA_043785395.1 Burkholderiaceae bacterium
CTGGCGCGCTCTGGTCATACCAACCGCAGAAAAAGCGCTCAAAGAGCTGCGCGCGGCCCGCCAACGCGAAGGCGCCCGCCTCGCGACCATGCTGCTCGACCGGGTGGCGCAGCTGCGCAGCCTAGCGCAGCAAGCCGAGCCCTTGATACCGGTGCTGGTGGCACAACAGCGCCAGCGTTTTTTAGAGCGCTGGAAAGAGGCACTGGCCTTGAGCGACGGGCGCATACAGCCCGAGATGGCGCAAGACCGGGCGCTGACCGAGGCCACCGCCTTCGCCATCCGCATCGACGTCGCCGAAGAGCTGACGCGGCTCCACTCGCACCTGGACGAGATCGAGCGGCTCGTCACCCAAGGCGGCGAGATCGGCAAACGGCTAGACTTTTTGATCCAAGAACTGCACCGCGAAGCCAACACCATGGGCGCCAAATCCGCCGCCCTGGAGCTGACCCGTATCTCGGTTGACATGAAGGTCTTGATTGAGCAGCTGCGCGAGCAGGTGCAGAACATTGAGTAAGCGGCTGCGAGGCGCAGGTCGGACTTCACGCCCCCATTTTTTTGTGGCAAAAGCTGCATAAAACATGGCCATGGTTGAAATTGGACCCGTCACCAAAGATGGTTCATCCATGTCCAACTTCAGTCTCACCGACCGCAAAACCGACTTGCCTGCTGTCACCATCGTCTTGGTCAGAAGACTCCGGCAAGCTCCTAGCCCTAACTCATCCTCTCGCCACTGCGGCTCAGGAGCCGGCCAGCTTCATCCGGTTCACCAACACCGAGCCCACGGTCTTGGCGCCGTAGGTGTAGCTGTCGGCGCCAACCGCCTGGATGCCTTTGAACATGGTCTTCAGGTTGCCGGCGATGGTGATTTCCTGCACCGGGAAGGCGATCTCACCGTTCTCGACCCAATAGCCGCTGGCCCCGCGCGAGTAGTCGCCGGTGACGTAGTTCACGCCCTGGCCCATCAACTCGGTCACAAACAGCCCCGTGCCGAGCTTGCGCAGCATGGCCACCAAGTCATCACCGGCACGGGTCTGGCGCGACGCCAGCACCAGGTTGTGCGAACCACCGGCGTTGCCGGTGCTCTTCATTCCGAGCTTGCGGGCCGAGTAGCTGCCGAGAAAATAGCCTTCAACCCGACCAGCGGACACCACGTTGCGCGCGCGCACCGTCACGCCTTCGTCGTCAAACGGCGAACTGCCCTTGCCGCGCAGCACAAAGGGGTCTTCGGTGATGCTGATATGCGCTGGAAACACAGGCTTGCCCAGCGCGTCGAGCAAGAACGTGCTCTTGCGGTAGAGCGCCGTGCCGCTGACGGCCTGCACAAAAGCGCCGAGCAGGCCGGCGGCCAGCGGCGACTCGAACAGCACCGGGCATTCGGTGGTGGCGATTTTGCGGGCGTTCAGGCGCGCCAGCGCACGCTCGGCGGCGTAGCGGCCAATCGCCTGCGGGCTGGCCAGCTCGCCGGCGTCACGCATCGAGCTGTACCAGGCGTCGCGCTGCATGGCGTCACCACGCCCGGCAATCGGTGCGACCGACATGCTGTGGCGCGAGCTGGCATAGCCGCCACGAAAACCCCGGCTGTGGGCGCTAAAGAAATGCGACTGTTGGGCCGAGACCCCCGCGCCCTCGCTGTTGGTGATCTGTTTGCTGGTTTGCAGCGCGGCGGCCTCGCACTCCAGCGCCAGTTGCGCCGCTTGTTCGCTGCTGAGCGCCCAAGGAAAGAACAAATCCAAATCGCGCCGGGCGTCGGCGGCGGACACGATGTCGGCCGCATCGGGCAAACCGGCCATCGGGTCTTCGGCTGTAAAGCGCGCAATGTCAAAGGCCGCGCTCACCGTTTGGCGGATCGCAGCGGGCGAAAAATCCGAGGTGCTGGCATTGCCCCGGCGCTGACCGACATAGACCGTGACGCCCAGCGACTTGTCGCGGTTGCGCTCCACTGTCTCAAGTGCGCCTTTGCGCACGCTGACGCTCAGGCCACAGCCCTCCGAGGCCTCGGCACCGGCATCGGTTGCGCCGAGCTTTTTGGCATGGGCCAGGGCGCTGTCAACCAGACCTTCGAAGAAGGCGCGGGTGTAGCTAAAGCCACTGTCGGTGTGGCGGGGCGTATAGGAGGGGGGGCAGGGTGTTGGCATAGCGACGGCTATGATACTTGCCCAGAACTCCTCGCCGCGCAGGCCGACGTGATGCAAGCGATGCAAGCGACAGCAATCGATCGCAATCGACAGCAATCGACAGCAATCGACAGCAATCGACTCAGGCACTTGCACCCAAGTGCCTGCCCGCGCGGCCAAGACGGGGCTGTGTTGCCGCCCTGCACCTGGGGCGGCACCGAAACTCTCTCCCACACACCATGTCACGCAAACCCAAAAAAGGCTATTTCGTCCGCGGTCAGTTTGTTGCCGAAGGCAGCGAATTGGACCTTGAGCTCAAACGCGAGCTCAAGGGCCGCAACGAAGTCAGTCGCACCGATCTCAAACGCAGCAGCGACGAGCTGCAGCAACTCGGCGCCGATTTGCTCACGCTGCGCAGCGCGCGGCTAGAGCGTCTGGACTTGTCAGAAAAGCTGATCGACGCCGTTGCCGAGGCCAAGCGCATCAGCAACTTCGAGGGCAAGCGCCGCCAAATGCAGTTCATCGGCAAGCTGATGCGCGGCCTCGATGACGCGCAGCTGGCCGCCGTGCGCAGCGCCTTGCATGAGCAGCAAAACGGCTCGGCTGCCGACAATTTGCTGCTGCACCAGACCGAGGTCTGGCGCGACCAAATGCTCGCCGACGACGCCGCAGCTGGCGCCTTCATCGCCCAATTCCCCGCCACCGACAGCCAGCAGCTGCGCGCGCTGGTGCGCCAGGCGCGCAAAGACCGGCTGGCCGAGTCGGCGCCCGATGCTGCGCCCGATGCAGCCCGCCCAAGCAAGGCCTACCGTGAACTGTTCCAGCTGCTGCGCACACAGTCCATGCCCCACCTGAGCGATTTGGATGGCGTGGATGGCGTGGAGGGCGACCATGACTGAGGCCGACACCGCCAGCAAGCCAAGCGGCCCCCTAGCCTCGAATGCCCCGATCGCCCCGAACAGCCCAGGCCTGGAGCCGGTGCGCATCGGCCTGCTCTCGGTCAGCGACCGCGCCGCCAGCGGCGTCTACGCCGACCAAGGCCTGCCCGCCTTGCAGCAATGGCTAACACGGGCGCTGAAAAACCCCTTGCAGTTTGACGCCCGCCTCATCCCCGATGAGCAACAAGCCATCAGCGCAGCGCTGACAGACTTGGTCGACCAAGGCTGTAGCCTGGTGCTGACCACCGGCGGCACCGGCCCGGCGCTGCGCGACGTCACGCCCGAGGCAACACGGGCGGTGGCGCACAAAGAGCTGCCGGGCTTTGGCGAGCAAATGCGCCAAATCAGCCTGCACTTTGTGCCGACGGCCATTTTGTCGCGCCAAATCGCCGTCATCCGCAGCCAATGCCTGATCCTCAACCTGCCCGGCCAGCCCAAGGCGATTGCCCAAACCCTGGAAGGCCTGCGCGGTGCCGATGGCGCGACCACGGTGGCCGGTATTTTTGCCGCCGTACCTTACTGCATCGACTTGATTGGCGGCCCGTACCTGGAAACCGACGCCAGCGTCTGCCAAGCATTCCGCCCCAAAAGCGCGCTGCGCACAACCCTGTCCAACCAGGTCACGACTTAACGTGGCCCACCCCCGAAGCGCCGCAGGCGCTACGGGGGTGGGCCACGTTAACAAGGAACGCGACGACGAGCGCACCCCCCCAGTGCACCCGTGGATCTGGCTCTGCCAGGCCACCGGGTGCGCCCCCTTGAGGGGGGAGCGCCGCAGGCGCTTCGGGGGTGGGCCACGTTAACCCCGGCGCAGCAAATGCGCATGCACGGCCCCGGCCTTCAAATAGCGGTAGGGCACCAAGCCGCTGTCGGCCAGCTCGGCGGCTGTCCAGGCGCGTGGGGCTTCCAAATACACATAGCCGTCCTGCGCCAGCGCTGCGCTGGCGGCTTGCAGGGCGGGCGCATACAGGTCGGACTCAAACGGCGGATCGAGCAGCACCAAGTCCATGCTGGCGGGGGCCAATTGGCGCAGCGCGGCGATGCCGTCGCCGCGCTGGATGCGCAGGTTGCTGGCCGCCAGCTGCTTTTGCAGCGCCAGCAGTTGCGTGACCAGGGCGGCGTTGTACTCCCACAGCTGAACGCTGGCGGCGCCGCGTGAGGCGGCCTCAAAGCCGAGTGCGCCAGTGCCGGCGAAGGCATCCATGCAGCGCCAACCGCTCAAATCCTGGCCGAGCCAGTTGAACAGGGTCTCGCGCACCCGGTCGGGCGTTGGGCGCAGGCCGGGCTGCTGGGCCACGCGCAGGCGGCTGCGCTTCCACTGGCCGCCGATGATGCGGATCTCGCCCGCACCGGGGTGCTGGACGCTGTTTGCGGCCTCCGGTTTGGCGCTTTTGGGCGCAGCGGCGCGGGGTTGGGCGGGTTTTTTGGAATTTTGGGAGTTTGCGGATTTTGCAGATTTTGTGGCCCGGGCCAAGGCTGCGGGCTTCATGGCTGGGCTCCAAGGATCACGGTCGCCATCGTCTGCGGTTGCAGCACGCGCTGGAAGGCGGCCCGGATGTCGGCCCTGCTGACGGCGGCAATGCGCTGCGTCCAGTGGTCGAGGTAGTCCAGCGGCAGTCCGTTCCAGGCGATGTTGGCAACGTTGCCGAGCAATTTTTGGTTGCTGTCGATGCGCAGCGCAAAGCCGCCAATCAGGTTGGCTTGCGCGGCCTGCAGCTCGGCCTCGGTCGGGCCGTTGGCGACAAAGTCGGCCAGCACTTGGCGCACGACGCCCAGTGCTTGCGCGGCCTGGTCGGGCCGGGTTTGCAGGCTGATGGTGAAGGCGCCGGCGTGCAGGCCGGCGGCAAAGTCGCTGCCAACGCTGTAGCTGAGGCCGCGTTGCTCGCGCACCTCGTGGGTTAGGCGCGAGACAAAGCCGCCGCCGCCAAGGATGTGGTTGCCCACCAGCAGGGCAAAGAAATCGGGGTCGCGGCGCTGGATGGCGGGCTGGCCGCTCAGCACCTGGGCCTGGGCTGAGGCAAAGGCGATCCGCTGCTCGCTGGCCTGGGTCAGCTGTGCGACTTCAGGCACGCTGGCCAGCGCCGGCAAGTCGCTGCACGCTGTTTGCGGCAGGCGCTCCAGCAGGCGCTGCACCAGTTGCTCGGCCTGGGGCCGGGTGACGGCGCCGACCAGGCTGAGCTTGGCCCGGCAGGGCCGGATGCTGCGGCGGTAGAAGTCTTGCAGCGCACCGACATCGATCTGCGCCAGGCTCAAGGCCGTGCTCTCAAAGCCGTAGGGATGGTCGGCGTAGACAGCTTTCGCATAGGCCTGCGCGGCGCGCACGCCGGGCCGGGTTTCGGCCTCTTTCAGCGCGGCGCTGATGCGCGCGCGGTCGCGCGCCCAGACCTCGGCGTCAAATGAGGGCTCGCCGAGTTGGCGCGCCGCCAACTGCACAGCAGCGTCGAGCAGCGCGGGCTCGGTCAGGCTGCGCAGGGAAAAGCTAAGCCGGTCCCGGCTGACGCTGGCGTCCAAGGAGGCGCCCAAATCGGCCCAGGCCTCGCCCAGCGCGTTTTCATCCAGCGCGGGCAAACCGCCAGCCGCCAGCACGCCTTGCAAGGCCATGTTGGCGCTGGCCTCGGCCAGCCCGGCTTGCTGCGCCGGATCGCGGCGGCTGCCGGCGTCAAAGTCCAGTTGCACATCCAGCATGGGGATGCCGTGGCTCTCGACCAGGAAGACCTCGGCACCATTGGCCTGGCGCCAGTGTTGGATGGGCAGGGTGGCGCTGGCGTTTTTTGCAACAAATATGCTTATTACGCTTGCTATACAAGCGATTGCAGCTATACTTTTATTATTTTTCATGGTGGATTTATGTCAGTGGATACGGTCGGCAGCGGGTTTTGTGCGCTCGGCACCCGTCGCCATCGGCTGCGGATCTAAGCTTGCGATGGTGAGCTGGTCATCGCCAAAGTATTTCGCCGCCACCGCCTGCACTTGGGCGGCGCTGACGCTGCGCAGGCGCTCGATCAAACGCTCGTCGGCGTCCAGTGGCAGGCCTTGAACCCAGTTGCTGCCCAGGCTGCTGGCCTGGTGCAGGATCGAGTCGCGCCGGTAGACCTGGCTGGCCACCCACTGGGTTTTGACCCGCGCCAGCTCGTGGGCGTTGACGCCCTCGGCGGCGACGCGGCTGATCTGCGCACGCAGTGCGGCCTCGACCTCGGCCACGTTTTTGCCCGCCGCCGGCACGCC
>JAYVXE010000190.1:0-6270 GCA_043785395.1 Burkholderiaceae bacterium
GCTTCCAGTGCACCCGTGGATCTGGCTCTGCCAGGCCACCAGGTGCGCCCCCTTGAGGGGGCGAGCGCCGCAGGCGCGACAGGGGTGTTTCACGTTAAAGCGGCCCACGCGCGCAGCAGCTACCACACGGCTTACGCAAACCCCATGGGCAGCGCCCAACCGGCCGGTTTGCGTAAGTCTCATAAGACTTAAAAAAACACCATGAAATGCCCTTTTTGCGCGCACCCTGAAACCCAGGTGATTGAGACCCGAATCTCCGAAGAGGCCGACTTCATTCGCCGTCGCCGCCAATGTGCGGCCTGCGACAAGCGCTTCACCACCTACGAGCGGCCCGACGTCAATTTCCCAATGCTGGTGAAAAAAGACGGTCGCCGGGTCGACTACAAACGCAACAAACTGCGCGAATCGATCAACCTGGCGCTGCGCAAACGCCCCGTCAGCACCGAACAAGTCGATGCAGCCATGGAGCGGATCGAAGAAAAATTACTCAACCTCGGCCAGCGCGAAATCCTGTCGCACCAAATTGGCGAACTGGTGATGCGCGAGCTGCAAAAGCTCGACCAAATCGCCTACATCCGCTTCGCCAGCGTGTACCGCAGCTTTGAAGACATCAACGAGTTCACCACGCTGGTCGATGAGGTGCGCAAATAGATGCCCTGTCATTCTAAAAACCGCAGCTGGACGCCCCCAGACGTGCTTGCTGCAACGCACTCGGGCGCATCCAAATGCGGCTTTTGATAAGCCCACATCTGGCTCACCGTCATGTGCTGGCCATGCACGGCGTTGAAGGTTTTGGCAATGGGGCGGCAGATCTTGCAGAAAATTGCGCCACACAGCACGCCATCGGTCTCGCGCTGTCACCGCACGGCCAGCTTCGTTTGGAGTCACTGAGCGAATCACCTGAAGCCGCCCATGCTTTAACAGCGGCCTTGTCCGATCGTCTGGCCAAAGCCTTTTCGTTAAGCTCCGCTCACGGCCTACTGCACCTGGGTGCCATCGAAGTCGGACAAGCCTTACCGGGAGCCTTTGCTTGGTGGCGAGACTTTGCATCGCGCTATGTCACCGGCCTTTGCGCCATCCCCGGTGATGTGGCAGTCGCTGATATCACGGTTGCCACCCCAGAGTCAACGCTGCTCAAGGCATGGCTGCTTGATCTTCCGCTCATGCGAGGGGCCGAGTACGCCGATGCCGACTTGCTCGCTCGGTTGTGGACGGAGATGGATGCCGCGCTACACATAGAGCTGCTCGCGTCCAAAAAGACCTTGGCCGAGTTTCTGCGTAGCTGCAATTCAGCCTGGCACCAAGTCGGTCGCGTCCACTTCAATTTGGCAGAAAACCGTCGCGACCCCGAGTCTCCTTTTGCCTTTCTCGCCACCTACACCTCACGCCTGTCCGCCCATGGCAAAGCCCAACACATGCCGTTGTCACGTGCCTTGGCAGAGTTCTCCGACGGCAAACAACAGGCGCAGCTGCTCAATCTATTGGTGCCTGTACAGCGTGCCGCTGAGCAGTGCCCATGGCTGATGGAGATGGTCACCGAGGGTGAGATCTACCACCCGCTGCGCTGGACACCCGCACATGCCTATGCTTTTTTGCAAGACGTGCCCAAGCTTGAGGCCGCTGGCATTGTGGTGCGCACACCTGGCAACTGGGCCGCAGGCCGACCTGCACGCGCCAAAGTCAGTGCCAGCATTGGGGCCAAGCCTCCATCAATGTTGGGCATGGATGCCTTGCTTGATTTCGACATGGGTATCACCCTGGGCGACGAGCAGCTGACAGCCGCAGAAATCAAAGCCCTGCTCAAAGGCGGCGACGGTCTCCAGTGGATACGCGGCCATTGGGTCGAAGTAGATGCCAAGAAACTGAATCGCATGCTGCAGCGATTCACCGAAATCCAAAACATCAGCAAAGACCAGGGTTTGCCATTTGCCCAGGCCATGCGTCTGATGTCGCGTGCATCTTTGGATGCACAAGATGAGGCCACGCAGGACGCCGCCGATTGGTCGCAAGTCAGTGCTGGCCCGTGGCTGGCGCAAACACTGCAAGACCTGCGCCAGCCCGATGGCCTGGCCACCATCGATCCGCGTCCGGAATTGCAAGCGACCCTGCGCCCCTACCAAGAGGCTGGCGTACGCTGGCTGTACTTGCTCACGCGTCTGGGCTTGGGCGCTTGCCTGGCCGACGACATGGGGCTGGGTAAGACGATGCAGATTCTGTCTCTTCTCTTGGTGCTCAAGCGTGAAAACACAACGGCCAAGCATCTCACGCTGCTGGTGGCACCTGCGTCACTGCTGGCCAATTGGCAGCAGGAGAGTCAACGCTTTGCCCCTGGCCTCAAGCTCATGGTGGCCCACCCCTCGGCCATGCCAGCCGAGCAATGGCAAGCCCTGGACGCCGCGCAGTTCACCGAGACTGATCTGGTTATCACCAGCTACAGCACCTTGCTGCGCTCGCCGCTGCTGCTTCACATGCGCTGGAGCCTCGTGGTGGCCGACGAAGCCCAGGCGTTGAAAAACCCCAGCGCCAAGCAAACCCAGGCGATCAAAAAGCTCGACGCCACCACACGCATAGCCCTCACCGGCACACCGGTTGAAAACCGTCTGTCCGATCTATGGTCGATCTTTGATTTCACCCATCCCGGCCTGCTCGGATCGGCCAAGGTTTTCAGCACCTTCACCAAGCGCTTGGATCTGCAAAAGCACTACGGCCCCCTGCGCACGCTGGTGGGCCCCTACATTCTGCGACGCCTCAAAACCGATAAGCGCGTCATCAACGATCTGCCCGACAAGATCGAAGCCAATGCGTGGTGCCACCTCAAGCCTGCACAGGCCGCGCTGTACCAAGCAACGGTCAAAGAGCTGGCGCAAGCGCTAGAGACGGCAGAGGGCATGGCGCGACGTGGTTTGGTTTTGTCCTACCTGATGCGTTTCAAGCAAATTTGCAACCACCCCTCGCAGTGGCAAGGCAACGGAGCATGGGAGGAGGAAAAAAGTGGCAAATTTGCACGCCTGCGTGAACTGGCTGAAGTGATCGCGGCCAAGCAAGAGAAGTTGCTGGTCTTCACCCAGTTCCGCGAGACGACCGAGCCACTGGCGGCATTCCTGGGCTCCATCTTTGGGCGCGAGGGCTTGGTTTTGCACGGCGCCACCCCCTTGACCAAGCGGCGTGAAATGGTCAAGCGCTTCCAAGAAGACGATGCAACACCCTTCTTCATCCTCTCACTCAAGGCAGGAGGCTCAGGCCTGAACCTGACCGCAGCCTCCCACGTTGTGCACTTTGACCGTTGGTGGAACCCTGCCGTAGAAAACCAGGCCACAGATCGCGCCTTTCGCATTGGGCAAAAGCGCAACGTACTGGTACACAAATTCGTTTGCCGAGGCACCGTGGAAGAGCGCATCGACAAAATGATTGAGTCCAAACAAGCCTTGGTCAACGACGTGCTACAAAACGACACAGAGTTGCAGCTCACCGAACTGAGTGACAAAGATTTGCTGGGCTTGGTTCAATTGGATATCCATGCCGCCATAGACGGCTAACATCCGCCAACAAGGAGATACGACGATGGGTTATTGGGGCTACAAGCCATATAAGCCAGTGGCTCAACGCCGAGCCACTGCGTTGAACGCCATAGATAAGGCCAAGAAAAAGGGGATGGACTACGCCCCCATAGAGCCCTACACCGGGGCTGTCGCCAAAACCTTCTGGGGCAAGGCTTGGTGCAGCAACCTGGAGCAGTACAGCGACTACGCCAATCGCCTACCGCGTGGGCGCACCTATGTGCGCAACGGCTCGGTGATCGACCTCAAGATCGGTGCCGGAACCGTGCAGGCCATGGTGATGGGCTCAGAGCTCTACCAGGTCAGCGTCAGTATCAAGGCCTTGTCACAGGCGCGCTGGAAGGCTGTGTGCACCGACTGCTCCAGCTCCGTCGCATCTTTGATCGAGTTGCTGCAAGGCAAACTGTCCAATGCCGTGATGGAGCGCCTGTGCACGCCGACGACGGGCTTGTTTCCTACCCCCAAAGAACTGGCATTTGAATGCAGCTGCCCGGACTGGGCAGGCATGTGCAAGCATGTGGCCGCCGCACTCTACGGGGTCGGCGCACGCTTGGACCAGCAGCCTGAGCTGCTCTTTACGCTACGCCATGTGGATGCCAAAGACCTGGTGGCACAGGCCAGCGTGGTCAAGCCATCGGCCACCACGACGAAGTCCAAGAAGGTGATGGCCGACAGCGAGCTGGCAGACGTGTTTGGCTTGGATATGGCAGAAACCATCCCGTCTCGGCCCCCAGCCGCGAAGACCAAAAAGCCGAGCACCAAAGCAAGCACGACGACACTGGTCGCCAAACCATTGCCCGCCAAAGCCGCGAAAAAGACCACGGCACCCAAAATTCCAAAGACGCGCAGCACCAAAATGTGAACGTGCATTGACCTTGAAACACGCTTATCAACGGAGGTTTTCAGTGGACTGCCCACACGCCCCGCTCCAGCTGCTCACCTTGAGAGCCTGGGGAAGTGCAGCTATACCGCCGACGCCCTGATCGGCGGCACATCCTGCGCCACATCAGCGCACTGCGCCCGGTGGCGCAGTGCGTGGTCCATCACCACCAGCGCCAGCAAGGCCTCGGCGATGGGGGTGGCGCGGATGCCTACGCATGGGTCGTGGCGGCCTTTGGTGACGACTTCGGCGGGCTTGCCGTGGACGTCGATCGAGGCGCGCGGGCTGATGATGGAGCTGGTGGGTTTGATGGCGATGGACACGTCCAGGTCTTGGCCGGTGCTGATGCCGCCGAGCACGCCGCCCGCATGGTTGGTGCGAAAGCCCTCGGGCGACATCGCGTCACCGTGCATGGTGCCGCGCTGGGCGACGCTGGCAAAACCAGCGCCAATTTCCACGCCCTTGACGGCGTTCAATCCCATCATGGCAAAGGCAATGTCGGCGTCGAGTTTGTCGTACAGCGGCGCGCCCAGGCCCACCGGCATGCCGCTGGCCACCACCCGCACCTTGGCGCCACAAGAGTCCCCGGCCCGGCGCAAGGCGTCCATGTAGTCCTCCAGCGCCGACACGTCGGCAACTGCCGCGTAAAACGGGTTCTCTCTGGTATGGCGCCAGTCCTCGAAGGGAATCGGCACATCGCCGAGCTGGGTCATGCAGCCGCGAAACACCAGCCCGTAGTGCTGCTGCAACCATTTGCGCGCAATCGCCCCGGCCGCAACCGTCGGTGCCGTCAGGCGCGCCGACGAGCGGCCGCCGCCGCGCGGGTCGCGGATGCCGAATTTGTGCCAGTAGGTGTAGTCGGCGTGACCGGGGCGAAAGCTCTCGGAGATGGCGCTGTAGTCCTTGCTGCGCTGGTCGGTGTTGCGGATCAGCAGGCCAATCGGTGTGCCGGTGGTCTTGCCTTGGTAGACGCCGCTGAGAATCTCGACCACATCGGCCTCGTTGCGCTGCGTCACATGGCGGCTGGTGCCAGGGCGGCGGCGGTCGAGCTCAAACTGGATATCGGCCTCGCAGAGCTCCATGCCGGGCGGACAGCCGTCCACCACGCAACCAATTGCTGGGCCATGGGATTCACCAAAATTGGTGACGGTGAAGAGTTTTCCGAAGGTGCTGCCGCTCATGGGGGGCGATTATCGGCCAGAATCCCGTCGCCACTTTTACCCCAGCTTTACCCCCAGGCCCTGCGCCACGCCAGCACCCGGCCGCACAATGGCAGACAGCTGGCACACCAGCCATAAGGACGTTCGCAAAACCATGAAAAACAAGCTCACCCACCTTGCCTGTGCCGCCCTGGCCAGCAGCGCCGGCCTGGCCAGTGCACAGGAGATGGCCCGCGTGATCTCGGCCACGCCGATCGTGCAGCAGCTCAGCGTGCCGCGCCAAGTCTGCTACACCGAGGCCGTACCAACCCGCAGCGCGCCCAGCGGTGGCGGGGCCTTGCTGGGGGCGATTGTGGGCGGCGTGCTCGGCCATACCGTCGGTGGTGGCACGGGCCGCGATTTGGCAACCGCCGCCGGATTTGTGGGCGGCGCCATCGCCGGCCACCAAATCGAGGGCAGCCGCAGCAACCAGCCGCAAACCCAGCAACACTGCGAAACCCAAAATTTCTTGGAAAACCGCAACGCCGGCTACAGCGTGGTGTACGAATTTGCCGGACTGCAGTACACCACGCAGATGCCCTACGATCCCGGCCCCCGGCTGCAAGTGCAGGTCAGCCCGGTCATCCACACCCCGCATCCCGGCGCAGCAAGGCTCCAAGACACCGTGGGCGAC
>JAYVXE010000191.1:0-1841 GCA_043785395.1 Burkholderiaceae bacterium
CGGCGCCGAGCTGAGCGAGCTGACCGACGCCCAAGCCGCCTACATCGGCGTCAGCAAAAACGGCCCGTACAAGCCTGATAGCTACCGGTATTGAGGTCAAAACTTTATGCGCGCTGACCAACTCCTCGTCGAACGCGGCCTGGCCGCTTCCCGCTCGCAAGCCGTGCGCCTGATTGCTGGCGGCTTGCGCTGGCAAGACGGCGCCGACTGGCGCAGCGTTGTTAAAAACAAAGACGACATCCCACCGGATGCCGTGCTTGAGCTGCTGGACGACGCCGAGGCGCGCTACGTCTCGCGCGGCGGCTTGAAGCTGGAGGCGGCGCTGCGCAGCAGCGGCGTTGACGCCAGCGGCCTGCGCTGCCTGGACATCGGCCAATCCACCGGCGGCTTCACCGATTGCTTGCTGCAACACGGCGCGCTCCAGGTGCTGGGCGTGGATGTGGGCCAAGGCCAGTTGCACCCACGGATGCGGGCGGATGCCCGCGTGCTGTGCGTGGAAGGCGTCAATGCACGGGCCATGGATTTATCTAATTTGATAGCTAATAGCGCATGCTGCATAAGCGATGAAGGCGTATTTCATGCTGATTTTCCATTGCTGGTGGCGGATATTTCCTTCATCTCGCTGACGCTGGTGCTGCCAGCGCTGGTGCCGCTCTTGGGCGCGCGGGCCGATCTGCTGCTGCTGGTCAAGCCGCAGTTCGAGCTGCAACCGGGCCAGGTCGGCAAAGGCGGCATCGTGCGCGACGCCGCCCTCTACGCCGTGGTCGAGCAGCGCTTGCGCGGCAGCTGTGCCGAGCTTGGCCTGGAGGTGGTGCGCTGGTTTGACAGCCCGATTGCGGGCGGCGACGGCAACCGTGAGTTTTTTATGCATGCAAGGAAGTTGTGATGCCGCAGTCGGATTCATTCCCCATCAGCTTTGAGTTTTTTCCGTCCAAAACGCCCGAAGGCGCGGTCAAGCTGCGCGGCGTGCGCCAGGCGCTGTATGCGCTGCGGCCCGAGTTTTGCTCGGTGACTTTTGGCGCTGGCGGCTCCACCCAAGACGGCACATTTGCCGCTGTGCGCGAGATTTTGGAAGAAGGCGTCAGCGCCGCCTCGCATTTCTCGTGCATTGGCGCCACGCGCCAGACCGTGCGCAGCCAGCTTGCCACCTTGCAGGCGATCGGTGTCAAGCGGCTGGTCGCTTTGCGCGGTGATTTGCCCAGTGGCTACGGCGCGGCGGGTGAGTTTCCCTACGCCAGCGACCTGGTTGCGTTCATCCGGGCCGAGACCGGCCAGCACTTCCATATCGAGGTTGCGGCCTACCCGGAGGTGCACCCGCAGGCGCGCAGCCCCGAGGCTGATTTGCAGGCCTTTGCAGCCAAGGTGCGCGCCGGGGCCGACGGCGCCATCACCCAGTACTTCTACAACGCCGACGCCTACTTTCGTTTTGTCGACGACAGCCAGCGCCTGGGCCTGAACGTGCCGGTGGTGCCCGGCATCATGCCGATCGGCAGCAGCACCCAGTTGCTGCGCTTCTCAGACGCCTGCGGCGCCGAAGTGCCGCGCTGGGTGCGGTTGCGGCTACAGGCGATGGGCGACGATACGGCATCGATCAAGGCCTTTGGGCTGGACGTGGTGACGCTGCTGTGCGAACGCTTGCGCAGCGGGGGCGCGCCCGGCCTGCACTTTTATACGATGAACCAAAGCACGGCAACGTTGGCGATCTGCCAGCGTTTGGGGCTGTAAGCGGTGCTGCTAACTATCATGCACTGGGCAAGCACCCCGAACGATGAAACCGCGCCACGAGACGAGCGCGCCGCTTCCAGTGCACCCGTGGATCTGGCGCTGCCAGGCCCCCTTGA
>JAYVXE010000192.1:0-6251 GCA_043785395.1 Burkholderiaceae bacterium
TTACGCTGTATCCGCATATTTTTGGTGCTGACTTTGTGCCGCTCAAGCTTGGCACGTTCCAGGACTTGGTTGCGGCCCATCCTGAGGCATTGGAGCGCAATGGGCTCAAAATCGCCCTCGGCCTGCACGCACGCTCAACCCGCTATCTGGAGTGTGTTGCCGCCGGCAAGCCGCGCCATGACTTGCAGGGCCAGGTGGTCGAGGCGGTCGCACCCGAGCATGTGCACTACGCCATTTTGGAGATTTTCAAGCGTCGCCAAGCCCGTACCACGGAAGATTTGCGCCCCTATGCGCGCCAGCAACTGATCCAAGCCTTCGAGGCATCGGGCCTGGACCGGGAGGCTTACAGCGCGCTGGTGCACAAACAAGACGAGGCCGCCAACGCCTTGCTCGATGAAGCCTTGGCCGAACTCGCCATCCAGCGGGCCCGCCGTGAGGCCTTGTTGCTGGCCTTTGAGGCCAGTGGCAACACGCTGGAGCAGTTTGCTGACATGTACGGCATGGAGCCCGCCGTCGCCACATTGGCGCTTGAGCAGGCGCGGCGCCAGCGCCAAGCCCAGCAGGTTTGATGCAAGGTGCTTTGGGGTTTTGATGCCTTGTTTTTTCTAGGCTAAATCAATGGCTTTGGCAATGCCCATATAGCTTTTAAGCTATCATTATTGATAAATGCTTGCGCCGAGGCTTAGGCATTCGGCGCAGCAATGCCCCAGCGTGCCAGTGCCGCGTCATCCGTGGCCCGTGCATCAACCCAGTGCGCACCGTTTGGGCCGTATTCTTTTTTCCAAAACGGGGCCTGGGTTTTGAGGTAGTCCATCAAGAACTCGCAGGCCTGAAAGCTTTGGCCCCGGTGCGCCGCGGCCACGGCGACCATCATGATTTGATCCTGTGGCAACAGCCGTCCCACCCGGTGGATCACGCAGGCCCCCAAGATGTCAAACCGCGCCTGCGCTTGCACCAGCATGGCGCTGATGGATTTTTCGGTCATGCCGGGGTAGTGCTCAAGCTCCATCGCGTGCACATGGCTGGCGTCATTGCGTTCGCGCACGGTGCCGATGAAGCTGCACACAGCGCCGACCTGCGGCTGTTGGGCGCGCAGGGCGGCGATCTCGCGCTGGAGGTCAAAGTCTTCGGTCTGGATGCTGACGCGGTGGTAGGCCATGGGCTTTGATGCTACACCAGCCGGCCCCGCGCAACCCGCTCAGCCGCCTGTCACCGGCGGGAAAAATGCGACATCGTCGCCGGCTTGCAAAGGCGCCGATTCCTGGCTCAAAACCTGGTTCAGCGCCATCCGCAGCGGCTGGCCGCGTGCCAAGCAAGCCGCGTGGGCGGGGCTGCTGCGGATCAGCTCATCGCGCAATTCGGCCAGTGTGCTGGCCTGGGTCTGCCACGGCGCACTGCTGTGGCCAAGGGCCTCGCGGATCGAGGCAAAGTAGTGGAGGGTGATGTGCATGGCTGGCTCCAGGCTTAGCCCAGAAGGGCCGTAAAAGAGAGAAACTGCACGCTGTCGCCGTAAGCAATGGTGCGCCCGGCCGGGTTGTCGAGCAGGCCGTCGCCCCAGACCGTCGAGGTCAGCACGCCTGAGCTTTGGTTGGCAAACAAATCCAGTCCGCCCTGCGCATTACGCCGCACGCGCAAAAACTCACGCCGGGCATCGGCGCGTGGCTGCGCAAAATGGGCCGGCAACGCAAGCGCTTTGTGCGCCAGCGCTGAGGCGTCCAGCGCGGTCGTGGGCATGCCTTGCAGGCGCAGTAAAAAAGGTTGTACCAAGAGCATGAAGGTGATCAGGCTGGACACCGGGTTGCCCGGCAGGCCCAGAAAATGGGCCGCCCCAATCCGGCCATAGGCGCAGGGCTTGCCCGGCTTGATGGCGATTTGCCACAGGGCCAAGGTGCCGAGCGCCTCTACCGCCGGCTTGATGTGGTCTTCTTCGCCCACCGAGACGCCGCCGCTGGTGAGGATCAGATCGTGCTGCCCGCTGGCCCGCTGGAGTGCGGCAATGGTTGCGGCGCGCTGGTCGGGAACGATGCCAAAGTCGCTCACCTCGCAGCCCAGGCGCAGCAGCAGCGCACGCAGCATGAAGCGGTTGGAGTTGTAGATGGCGCCGGGCTTCATCTGCCAAGGGGCCACGTCGCCGGGCATGACCAGCTCATCGCCGGTGGAGAACAGCGCCACCCGGGGCCGCCGCGCCACCTGCAGCTGGGCCAGGCCCACACTGGCGGCCAGGCCGAGCTCTGCGGGCGTCAGGCGGGTGCCGGCTGCCAGCACGACTGCGCCCTGGCTGATGTCCTCACCCGCGCGGCGAATCCACTGGGCGGCGGACGGCAGCAGGTGGATGCGCACTGAGCCATTGTCCAGCGCCTCGCAGTCTTCTTGCATGGCGATGGCGTCGGCGCCCAGTGGCACGGGCGCGCCGGTGAAAATGCGGGCCGCGGTGCCGGGCTGTAGCGGCGCTGCGGCTTGGCCGGCGGCAATCCGCTGCGATACAGGCAGCGATACAGCCAGCGTGGCAGCTGCGGCCAGATCGGCGCGGCGCACGGCGTACCCGTCCATGGCGCTGTTGTCCTGCGGCGGCACTTGCAGCGCAGACACCACGTCTTGCGCCAGCACGCGGCCATCGGCGTCGAAAGTGGCGACCTGTTCGCTGCCGGCCAGTGGCTGGGCGGCGTCCAGCAGGGCGGCCAGTGCAGCGTCAAGCGGCATCAGGGGGGAGCGGGGAGCGTGCATGGGCTAGGGCCTCTTGGCGGCGGACATGGGTGGGAGGGCGGCTCCATCGGCATCCAGCGCCTTGGCGCCAGGTGCGGCAGCTTGCTGCCAGGCCGGGTATTCAAAGCGCGGCGCTTGTTGCAGCAGCCAGTCGGCCAGCGCCTCGGGCCGGTCCAGGTCCAAGCGCTGGCAGTGTGGCGGCAGCGGCTGCGGCAGGGCCAGCGCCGCCGGCATGGCGAGCGCGACCACGCCGGCGTCGTTGGGGTAGAGCAGGGGCACGGCGGCGCCGCGCCAGACCTCGATTCTGGGCAGGTCGCTGTGCTTGAAGCCTTCGACCAACACCCAGTCGACATCGCCGCACAACTCGGCCAACAGCTGGTGTACGTTGAGCTGGGTGGGCTGCTCAAACTCGCGCATCAAGGCCAGCCGCTGGCTGGACACGGCCAACACCTCGAACGCACCGGCTTGGCGGTGCCGCCACGTATCTTTGCCGGGCTGGTCAATGTCAAACTTGTGGTGCGCGTGCTTGAGCACCGACACCCGCTGACCACGCTGGCGCAGGGCTGGGATCAAGCGCTCAAGCAAGGTCGTCTTGCCCGAGCCGGAATAGGCGGCAAAGCCCACAACCTTCATACCTGGGATCCTCTTTGCGGACGATGGATTATTTTAAATATATAGCTAACTATTGTTGTGTAGTAAGCGGTTGATGCATGTTTCATTGACAATTTTTGACGATGTAGGCTTTGACCGTCTCCGCATCTGCCGCCATCAGCTGCACGCGCCTTGGCAAATCTTCGAGGCCGTTGAAGCGTTCGGGTCGCGCCGGCTCTTCGCCCAGGGCTTCGACGATGGTGGCGGCGAACTTGATCGGCAGTGCGGTCTCCAGCACCAGCATCGGCACGCCGGGCGCGAGCTGCTCACGCGCGACCTTGAGGCCGTCGGCGGTATGCGGGTCGACCACCACGGCAAAGCGGGCCTCGGTGTCGCGGATGGTGGCGAGCCGGTCGGCGTGGCTGCTGCTGCCGCTGACAAAACCATAGCGTTCGGTGAGCGCGGCAAAAGCGGGATCTCCCGAAAGATCAAAAAATCCCTGGTCGGACAGCTGCGCGCCAAACAAGTCACGCGTGCGCGCCGCGTCGCGCCCCAGCAGGTCAAAAATGAAGCGCTCAAAGTTGCTGGCCTTGGAGATGTCCATCGACGGGCTGGAGGTCTCAAAGGTGTCGGCGCTGCCGCGCACGCGGTAAACGCCGGTGCGAAAGAACTCGTCGAGCACATTGTTTTCGTTGGTCGCCAGCACCAGCCGCTCGATCGGCAAGCCCATCATGCGCGCCACGTGGCCGGCGCAGATGTTGCCGAAATTGCCCGATGGCACGCTAAAGCGCACGGTCTGCGCATCGACTCCCGTGGCCTGGAAATACCCGGCAAAGTAGTAGACAACCTGGGCCAGCAGGCGCGCCCAGTTGATCGAATTGACGGTGCCGATTTTGTACTGGCGCTTGAAGTCCAGGTCGTTCGAGACGGCCTTGACGATGTCTTGGCAGTCGTCGAACACGCCTTGGATGGCGATGTTGTGGATGTTCTCGTCCATCAGGCTGAACATCTGTGCCTGCTGGAACGGGCTCATGCGGCCCTCGGGCGAGGTCATGAAAACCCGCACCCCTTTCTTGCCGCGCATCGCGTATTCGGCCGCGCTGCCGGTGTCGCCGCTGGTCGCCCCCAGGATGTTGAGCTCTTCCCCGCGGCGGGCCAGCTCGTACTCGAACAGGTTGCCCAGCAGCTGCATCGCCATGTCTTTGAAGGCCAGCGTGGGGCCGTTCGAGAGCGATTCGAGGTAGACCCGGTCTTCGAGCTGCTTGAGCGGCACGATGGTGGCCGTGCCGAACACGGCCTCGGTATAGGTCGCCTCGCACAGCGCACGCAGGTCGGCGGCAGGAATATCGTCGATGTACAGCGACAGCACCTCAAACGCCAGCGCCGCATAACCACCGGCACGGCCTTCGTTGAAGACGGCGCGCAGCTGCGCCAGCTTGGCCGCATCGACCTGCGGATAGGCCTCGGGCAGGTACAGGCCGCCGTCGGGCGCCAGGCCTTCGAGCAGGATGTCGCAGAAACGTTTGCGGTCGGGGTGGCCACGGGTGGAGAGGTAGTTCATTCGGGACAGACCAGCTGGACGCTGGGAAAGTAGGTTCGGATACGGCGGGCATCACGTGTCAGCAGCGTGTAGCCTGCGACTTGTGCATGGGCACCGATGAAAAAATCTGGCAATGTGGCGCTCCGTGCACCGCCCGCCAGGCGGTAAGCCCGGTGCGCGACAGAGGCCGCATACGCCGCTGCTGGCGGGATCATCGCCACAGTGATACCGATGTCTGCCAGAAATGCATCCAGCGCAGCAGCGCTTGGGAAGGTTCGCGCAATCTCCGCATAGACGATCACATTGATCACCAGTGCACCCGCCTGGCGCGCTGCACGCAGCTGCGCCTCGCTCCAGTCGGCCCAGTGCTGGTCTTCTTCGAGCAAATCGAGCAGGACGTTGGCGTCGATAAAAATCATCGGCCCCAGTCTTCCCCACGCGTCTCGCGCATGATTTCTTCGGTCGTCATGCCTGACACACCCGTACCGCGCCATTTGCGAAACGGGTTGTCCTCGGCCACTTGCGGCGGCACCGCGAACATACGCACGCTCCCGTCAGGCAGCGGCTCGTAGTCGATTTCCTGGCCCGGCTGGACGTGCAGATGTTGGCGAATGGCCTTGGGCACGGTCACCTGGCTTTTGACGGTCAAGGTGTAACTCATGGGAGTAGCTTCAAAGTAATACTAAAAATTGTATTAGGACTTACGCAAAACCGCCCTGGCGTCGTTCTTCTTTCTTGCCGTACCAGGTGGACTGTCTGCGAAAAAATGCCTAGCCAGGTCAATTGTGCGTAAGTTCTATGTATTACTTTTGAGCCGTTCAAGCCAATTCGTCCTTGCGAATGCGGGTGATTTGCGCCAGCACCGTGGGCAGGGCCTGCATCTGGGCAATGGTGGCGTCCATTTTGGCTTCAACGCAGTCGTGGGTGAGGATGATGAGGTCGGTTTGCGGGATGCCGCCTGTGCTCTGGCCGCCCACTTCGTCGGCTTCGCGCTGCAGCACCGCGTCGACGCTGATGCCGGCCTTGGCCAGCAGGCCGGTGACCTGGGCCAGCACACCGGCTTCGTCGGCGACGCGCAGGCGCAGGTAGTAGCTGGTCACGACCTCGCCCATCGGCAGCACCGGCAGCGCGTCCATCGCCTGGTTGAGCGTGTGCGGCTGGAACGCCAGGTGCGGTACGCGGTGCTCGGGGTCTGCGGTGTGCAGCCGGGTGACGTCGACCAGATCGGCAATCACGGCGCTGGCGGTGGGCTCGGCGCCAGCGCCCTTGCCGTAGTAGAGCGTGGTGCCGACGGCGTCGCCGTGGACCACCACAGCGTTCATGGCGCCCTCGACATTGGCCAGCAAGCGCTTGGTCGGCACCAGGCTTGGGTGTACGCGCAGCTCGACTCCGTTGGCATCACCAAGCGGGCCGCCAA
>JAYVXE010000193.1:0-6219 GCA_043785395.1 Burkholderiaceae bacterium
AAAGCCAAGCGACCCCGTCGTTGACAACTTAAAACTCTCCCAAGCTTCGGCACAAAACACCGCAATCGAAGACAAAATTGCGCAAGAAAATCGCGACAAAGAAGCCGCCACCCGGCTCGCTGAAGTCGCCAGCAATACCGACAAGCTCAAAAACATCAGCGCAGCCATTGCGGCAGCGGCCAGCACCGAAGCCATCAACGCTTCTGCGACAACACCGCCGGGCCCCGTCTCGTCTGCGCCCAACCCGGCACCTTCGTCGGAGCCCGCCCCCGCAGCAGAAGCAGCAGCCCCCGAACCGATGGTGGCAGTGGAGGTGCCGGCAGCAGCCTCGGTGCCCGCCACCCCCATCACGCCGGTGCCTGTTGCCGAACCAAGCCTGCTCCAACAGCTGCTGTCAAGCAAAGCTCTGCTTGGTGTTTTGGCCGCACTCGCTGTGCTCCTGGCCACGATCGGGGTTTATATCCGTGCCCGGCGTCAAAAAAATGACGTACTGCTGGACAGCGGTTTTGCACCAAACCTTGAGCCTTCCGAATCTTTTTTCGACTCCGGCGGTGGTCAGCACGTGGACACCACGGGCAAACCCGGCAGCAGCAATAGGGCTCTGAACGATAGCCCGAGCCAGATCGATGTCAGCGATAGCGGCGATGATGTCGACCCCGTGGCCGAAGCCGACGTCTATCTGGCCTACGGGCGAGACCTTCAGGCAGAAGAAATCCTCAAAGAAGCGCTGCGCAACACCCCCGATCGCTTGGCCTTGCAAGCCAAGCTGCTGGAGATCTACGCCAAGCGCAAGGATGGCCCGGCCTTCCACGCACTCGCGACCGAGCTGCACAAGCTGTCGCAAGGCGTAGGCCCAGAATGGGAGCAAGCTAGCAGCTTGGGCCGGCTCCTAGAGCCTGGCAATGCGCTTTACCAGCAAGGTTTGCCCCAGCCACTGCCCCCCCACACGCTGAACCAGCCGCAAGATCGCAGCAGTGCGCCCTACCGTCCCAAAGCGCGGCCCAATGAAGCAGCGGCGCCATCGACTGACACCGATTTTTCCGACTCCTTGCTCGATCTGAGCCTGTCCGAGCCTCCTTTGGGCGCCGCCCCGCGGCCCGGCCAGCCCAGCACCCATTCGCAAAGTGCGGACACCGAACTGCAAAACATCTTCACCGTCGCGCGTGGCAACCAGGCGGCTACTGGGCCGGCGTTTTCCATTGATATTGAATCCAAGCCTAAGGCACAACCGACGGCGGCCGACAAAGCGACTCCCCGAAACCTCGACTTTGAGCTGAACTCCATTTCACTCGACCTTGGCAACACCAGCAACACCAGCAAAGCCAGCACCACCAGCAACAACGCTGCGGCCCCCGCAACCGCCGAGGAGCTCAAGCTGGCGACCAAACTGGCGGCCAAGCTGGCGTTTGCACAAAAACTCCACACCATCGGCGACTTGGAAAACGCACGCCCACTGCTCCAAGAAGTCATTGCCCAGGCCCATGGAAACCTGCGCCAGCAGGCCCAAAAATTGTTGGCAAAACTGGACTGACCCACTGTTCGCAAGCCCTCTTCCCGCAGCGCCCAACGCGCCCACGCCGGCCCGCCAACGCATCGCACTCGGCCTAAGCTACAACGGCCAGGCTTACGAAGGCTGGCAAAGCCAGGCTTCGGGCCGCACCGTGCAAGACCGGCTGGAGGCCGCGCTCGGCCAGTTCTGCCAGCACAAAGTCTCAACCCTGTGCGCAGGCCGTACCGACGCCGGCGTCCACGGCCTCATGCAAGTAGTGCACTTTGATACGCCCTTGGAGCGCACCGAGGCATCCTGGGTGCGGGCCAGCAACCGCTACCTGCCGCCTGACATTGCCGTGCAATGGGCGCGCCAAGTACCGGCCAGCTTCCACTGCCGCGCCAGCGCAACAGCACGCCGCTATGCCTATGTGCTGCTTCAGTCGCCGGTACGCCCCAGTGTGGAGGCCGGGCGCGTTGGCTGGACCTTCCGTGCGCTCGACGCTGCGGCGATGCGTGCCGCTGCCAGCCACTTGTTGGGCGAGCATGATTTTTCTTCTTTTCGGGCCTCCTCCTGCCAGGCGCTGTCGCCCATCAAGACCTTGCGCCAACTCGACATTGGCCACCGCGCTGGCGCCACCAGCATGGCCGATGGCAGCCCCACTTGCTATTGGCGCTTTGAATTCGAGGCCAATGCGTTTTTGCACCACATGATCCGCAACATCATGGGCTGCTTGGTCAGCGTGGGCCAAGGCGAGCGAGCGCCCGAGTGGCTCGGCGAGCTGCTGGCCGCCCGCAGCCGCCGCGCCGCCGCGCCCACGTTCTCGCCCCACGGCCTGTACTTCCTGGGCCCAGTCTACGCCGCCGACTGGGGCCTGCCCCAGCAAACCCCTGCGTATGATTGGCTGCCATGAGCCCGCACGCCCCCCTTTTACCCACACCCACACCCTGCGCTCGCACCCGTATCAAAATTTGCGGCCTGACCCGCGAGCAAGATGTTGACGCCGCCGTTGCCGCCGGTGCCGATGCGCTGGGCTTTGTGCTGTACCCGCCCAGCCCGCGCTACGTCACAGCGGCCCGCGCCGCAGCCTTGGCCCGGCGTTTGCCACCCTTTGTCACGCCCGTATTTTTGTTCGTCAACGAAGAAACATCAAAAATAATAGCATCAACCGCATATATTAACAACGTTTTAATACAGTTCCATGGTGATGAGACACACCAGCAATGTATTGAAGCTACCAATAACGGAGCAAGACCTTATTTACGCGCTGCACGTATTCCCTTAGGGGCGGCTGCGGCCCAGTTTGACCTCGTAAAATACGCATCTGCTTACACGACTGCCCAAGCCATCCTGCTCGACGCCGAGGTCGACGGTTTTGGCGGTGGCGGCAAAACATTCAATTGGTCACTTTTAGCTCCAAACGTCAACGCTCACCTCGTCTTAAGTGGTGGACTCAATGCTGCAAACGTCGCCGCCGGCATCCAACTGCTGCGCCCGCGTTGCACCACGCTGGCCGTTGACGTGAGCTCCGGGGTCGAAGCCTTGGCTGGCGGCCACGTCCGCAAAGGCATCAAAGACCCCGAAAAAATAATCGAATTTATAGCGGCCGTGCGCGCCGCAGACGCACTTTTTGCAGGAATCCCCACGCCATGACCCCTTACCAGCAGCCCGACGCAGCCGGCCATTTCGGCATCTACGGCGGCAGCTTTGCCAGCGAAACCCTGACCCACGCGCTGCAAGAGCTGCGCGTGGCCTATGCCCGCTACCAAAACGACGCAGAATTCGTTGCCGAGTTCGCCTCCGAGCTCAAGCACTTTGTCGGTCGTCCGTCACCGATCTACCACGCCGCCCGCATGAGCCGCGAGCAAGGCGGCGCGCAGATTTACCTCAAGCGCGAAGACCTGAACCACACTGGCGCCCACAAAATCAACAACACCATTGGCCAGGCCATGCTGGCCCGGCGCATGGGCAAGCAGCGCATCATTGCCGAGACCGGCGCGGGCCAGCACGGCGTTGCCACCGCCACCATCTGCGCCCGCTACGGCCTGGAGTGCGTGGTCTACATGGGCAGCGAAGACATCCAGCGCCAAAGCCCCAACGTCTACCGCATGAAGCTGCTCGGCGCAACGGTGGTGCCGGTCGAATCCGGCAGCAAAACCCTCAAGGACGCGCTCAACGAAGCCATGCGCGACTGGGTGGCCAACGTCGACAACACCTTCTACATCATCGGCACCGTGGCGGGCCCGCACCCCTACCCGATGATGGTGCGTGACTTTCAAAGCGTGATCGGAGCCGAGTGCCTGGCACAAATGCCCGAATTTCTGAACGGCAACCAGCCCGACGCGGTGCTCGCCTGCGTCGGCGGCGGCAGCAACGCGATGGGCATTTTCCACCCCTACATCGACCACGCCCAAACCCGCTTGATCGGCATCGAGGCCGCAGGCCTGGGCCTGGACACGGCCCGCCACGCTGCCTCATTGCAACGCGGCAGCCCCGGCGTGCTGCACGGCAACCGCACCTACATCTTGCAAAGCAAGCAGGGCCAAATCAGCGAAACCCATAGCATCAGCGCTGGCCTCGACTACCCCGGCGTCGGCCCCGAACACGCCTGGCTCAAAGACATTGGCCGCGCCGAATATGTTGGCATCACCGATGCCGAAGCACTCGCCGCCTTCCACTACCTGTGCCGCACCGAAGGCATCATCCCGGCACTGGAGTCCAGCCACGCCGTCGCCTACGCCATGCAACTGGCCAAAACCATGCGCACCGACCAGTCGATTTTGGTCAACCTGTCGGGCCGGGGCGACAAAGACATTGGCACGGTCGCCGACCTGTCGGGCGACACACGCGACGACCGGCCATCGCAACGCGGCCAGACGGTCAAAGGAGCGTAAAACATGCACCAACCTGGCCAACCCGACCATCCCGCGCCCTCACAGCCCCCCAACCGCACACACACAGGCCCAGCGACGGCCCATCGAGAAACACTATGAGCCGCATTGAAACCACCTTCAAAGCCCTGCAAACGCAGGGCCGCAAGGCCTTGATCCCCTACGTTACAGCCGGCTACCCGTTTGCCGACATCACGCCCGAGCTGATGCACGGCATGGTCGGGGCCGGGGCCGACATCATTGAGCTCGGGATTCCTTTCTCCGACCCCATGGCCGACGGCCCGGTGATCCAACGGGCCGGCGACCGCGCACTCGCACTCGGCATTGGCCTGCACCAAGTGCTGGAGATGGTGCGCAGCTTTCGCAACCGCAACTCCAACACACCGGTGGTGCTGATGGGCTACGCCAACCCGCTCGAGTGCTACGACTTGCACAACGGCAGTGGCAGTTTTGTGCGCGACGCCGCAGCAGCCGGGGTCGACGGCATGCTGGTGGTCGACTATCCGCCGGAAGAATGTACCGACTTCGCCGCGCAGCTCAAGGCCCACGGCATGGACCTGATCTTCTTGCTGGCCCCCACCAGCACCGAAGCACGCATGGCCGAGATCGCCCAGCTCGCAACCGGCTACGTCTACTACGTCTCGCTCAAAGGCGTGACCGGGGCCGGCACACTCGACATCGCCGCCGTCGAGGCGATGCTGCCGCGCATCCGCCAACATGTACAGATCCCGGTCGGTGTTGGCTTTGGCATCCGCGACGCCGCCAGCGCCCAGGCGATTGGCCGGGTCGCCGACGCGGTGGTGATTGGCAGCAAGATCATCCAGCTGATCGAAGACCAGCCGCATGAGAAGGTCACGGCAGTGGCGGTGAGTTTCTTGCGCAGCATCCGGCGCGCCTTGGACAACTAGTCCCAGACGGCGAACCCATCGGCCATCGGCCCGTGCCCATCGTGGGAGTCGGCTATATTGGTCAGGACTTACGCAAAATTGTCATGGCTAGGCATTTTTCCGCAGACAGTACATCCTCGTACAGCTGGTCAAAAAAACAACGCCAAGGCGGTTTTGCGTAAGTCCTATTGGTACCGCAATAACCCTTTTCGCCGAAACCCCATCCATCCAAGGAGAGCACCATGAAAGTCAGCGACATCTTGCGCGTCAAGGGCAACACCCTGTTCACAGTCTCCTCCACCGAGCCGCTGGCGCTGGCGGTCGACATCATGGCCGAGCGCGACATTGGCTCTTTGGTTGTGATGGACCAAGGCAGCTTGGCAGGCCTCTTGACCTTTCGCGAAGTCATTCAAGCAGTCGTCAAAAACTCCGGTGCCGTGGGCGACCTGCTGGTGCGCGCCGCCATGGATGCAAAGCCGCTGACCTGCAGCTCGACCACCGAGCTAGACGAAGTCCGCCGCATGATGCTAGAGCGCCACGCGCGCTACATGCCAGTGATGGACAAGCAGCTGCTGATGGGCGTCATCAGCCTCTACGACGTTGCCAAAGCGGTGGTCGAAAGCCAGGACTTCGAGAACAAAATGCTCAAGGCCTATATCCGCGACTGGCCCGCCGAGCACAGCGAGTCGCCCTAACTGTCATGCACTGGGCCAAGCACCCCGAACAATGAAACAAGGAACGCGACGACGAGCACGCCGCCCCCCCAGTGCACCCGTGGAGCTGACTCTGCCAGGCCACCGGGTGCGCCCCCTTGAGGGGGCGAGCACCGTAGGTGCTACGGGGGTGGGTCAAGTTCACCGCGCCGCGAGACGAGCGCGCCGCCCCCAGTGCACCCGTGGATCTGGCTCTGCCAGGCCACCGGGTGCGCCCCCTTGAGGGGGAAAGCGCCGTA
>JAYVXE010000194.1:0-1828 GCA_043785395.1 Burkholderiaceae bacterium
CCCCTCTCCCTCTGGGAGAGGGTTGGGGTGAGGGCCAGCAAGCCACAAAACAAGACAGCGCCATGCACAGGCCGCCAGCCCTCACCCCCGCCCTCTCCCTCTCCCAGAGGGAGAGGGAGTAAAACCAAGCCAGACCACCTGAGTAGTTACAGAACAACAATAAATCAAGCTGTGGCGATGGGCGGATGGGCTTGATCAGCCCGCTTTTTGCCAAAAAATAAATTGATAGCTTGTAGCGCATACCCCATAAGCGATACGCCTTGTTTTTCTATAAAAACAACAATAAACCAAGCTGGGCGCTGGCGGGCTTGGTCAGACCGCGCTTTGCTGCGCGTAAAAATGCGCAGCGGTGGTCGCCTCCATCCTCGCGCCCGGCTTGGCGGCTCGGCCATACCAAATCCACCAAATCCACAACGCCAGCCTTTGTGCAAGCACGGCTCTGGAGCGCGCCCGCAGCCCTGCCCACGCTGCCCACGCTGCCCATCACCCTCCTGCCCCACCGCGCCCCAGCACCGCCCGCAGCGCCAGCCCGGTCGCTGTTCCCTGCGCGGCCAGTGCCTCGGGCGTGGCGGCGCAGATGATCTGGCCGCCGGCCTCGCCGCCGTCTGGGCCGAGGTCGATCACCCAGTCGGCCTCGGCGATCAGGTCAAGGTCGTGCTCGATCACCACCACGCTGTGGCCGCCGTCGACCAGGCGGTGCAGGACGTGGATGAGTTTTTCGACATCGGCCATGTGCAAGCCCACGCTGGGCTCGTCCAGCACGTAGAGCGTGTGCGGCGCTTTTTGGCCGCGCCGGGTGATGTCGTCGCGCACTTTGCTGAGTTCGGTCACCAGCTTGATGCGCTGTGCCTCGCCGCCGCTGAGCGTGGGCGAGGGCTGGCCCAGCGTCAGGTAGCCAAGGCCGACGTCTTGCAGCAGTTGCAGTGGGTGGCCAATGGCGGGCATGGCGGCGAAGAAGTCGCACGCTTCGTCGACGTCCATTTGCAGCACGTCGCCTATGCTTTTGCCGCGCCAGCGCACGGCCAGGGTTTCGGGGTTGAAGCGGGCGCCGTGGCAGCTCTCGCACAGCACTTTGACATCGGGCAAAAAGCTCATGGCGATGGTGCGCAGCCCCTGGCCTTCGCAGTCGGGGCAGCGGCCTTGGCCGGTGTTGAAGGAGAAGCGGCTGGCCGTGTAGCCGCGTGCGCGTGCCTCCAGCGTGTCGGCAAACAGTTTGCGGATGCTGTCCCAAAAGCCGATGTAGGTTGCCGGGCAGCTGCGCGGGGTTTTGCCGATCGGGGTTTGGTCGACTTCCAGCACCCTGTCGATGCTCTCAAAACCGGCCAAGCCGGTGCAGCCAACCAGCGCCGGCGCCTGGCCGGCGTCCATCGCGGCGCGCCCGGCCTGGGTGCTGCGCTGCTGCACCCAGGCCTGGACGTTGGCCAGCAGCACATCGCGCGCCAGCGTTGATTTGCCCGAGCCGCTGACGCCGGTGATGGCGACAAGGCGTTGCAGCGGAATGCGGGCGCACACATGGTGCAGGTTGTGCAGGTGCGCGCCGTTGACGCTGAGCCAAATTAATGCATTAACGGCATCTGGCGCTTTAGCAGCTTCATTTTTAGCTATTGTTTTTGATTTTCCAAGTGCCGGTTTAGGCGTTTTTTTCTGTGCCTGCGGCTCGACCACGGGTCGCCGCGCTTGCAGCGGGTGGCGCATGGCGTGCAGCAGGTAGCGGCCGGTGACGGACTCTGCGACCGCCTCGATGTCGGCCACACTGCCCTGCGCCACCAGACGGCCACCGCGCTGGCCGGCGCTGGGGCCGATGTCGATGATGTGGTCGGCACGGCGG
>JAYVXE010000195.1:0-1825 GCA_043785395.1 Burkholderiaceae bacterium
GCACTGGTCGACCAGCTCGAGATCTACGACGCCGTGGCCACCCGCCACCGCACCACCGGCCGCGTAGCCTTCAGCGGCCCCGAGCTGGTAGTCGCCCGCGCGGCCGCACAAGTCATGGACACCCTCATCGAGATGGACCGCCACGGCATCGCCCTAAAAGCCGCTCTGTGGACCACCGAGCAATCAGCCCGCTTGGCCAAGCGACGGGCGAAGGGGCGGCTGTGATGAGCAAACTTGGCCAACTCCGAATTGCAGTGGCATACCGCCGCAACGTGCCCCGTTGCGAAACGTGTGAGCACTACCGTAAGCCCTCCGTCTACCTCACTACCAACAGCCTCACGGCCCGGTCAAAGCCAATGTGCACACAGCACCACTTTGATGTGCAGCCTAATGCGGTTTGCGACAAATGGGCGGGCAAGCCATGACGGGCGAACTCAACCGGCAGCAGCTGTGCGCGGCCCTGAACGTCAGCGAGTCCACGCTGCGACGCCTTGTCAACGATGGTCTACCATGCACCCCCGTGGGCGTGCGGGGCAAGCGTTTTGACTTGGCCGAGTGCAAGGCCTGGCTGAGGGTCAATCAATGTCAAACTGGGTCGATAAAAAAACAGGTCGCCGGCACGTCGGCGTTATGGTCAGCGGCCAACGACTACACCGCATCTTGCCGCCAGGTGCATCTGCGGGTGATGCCAAGCAAATAGAGGCCGAGCTGCGGGGCGCACTCGGCCGCAAGGGCGTCAACATCCCCGGCGACCCACCCATGGCCGCCATCATGGGCCTGTACATCCAGCACGCCAAAACCCTGCGCAGTGGCACCACCGCCACCCACCACGCCAACCGCATCGGCCCGTGGGCCGAAAAGTACAAAGCCAGCCAGGCCCGCGAGTGCGCCGCCCACATCATCAAAGACATGACAGCGCCAGGCCCCGGCGGCAAACCGCCCTACGCCCCCGCCACCGTCAACCGCAGCCTGGCCGCGCTAAAAAAGGGCCTTGCCCTGGCATGGGAGCAAAACATCACGCCCGAAAACTACGGTCTGCGCATTAAGTCCCTGGCCGTCAACAACAAACGTGAAGTGTTTTTGAGCATCGAGCAGGTGCACCAGATTGCACAGCACTGCACAGAGCAAGCCCAGGCCGCCATCTGGGCCGCGTTACTCACCGGCGCCAGGCGTGGAGAAATCTTCAAAATCAAGCCTGAGAACATCATGGCCACAGAAATCCACGTGCCGGCCAGCCATACCAAAACCATGCGCAGCCGCGTCATCCCCATCATCCCCGCGCTGCGCCCCTGGTTGCAGTATTTCCCGCTGCAGCTCACGGTAGACGGCGTCAAGTCATCCTGGCGCCGCGCCAGAGTCAAAGCCGGCCTGCCTCAGGCCAACTTCCACGACTTGCGCCACAGCTGCGCCAGCATCCTGCTAAGCCTGGGCGTTGACCTGTACACCATCAGCCACATCCTGGGCCACAGCAACATCCAGACCACGCAGCGCTACGCCCACTTGCAAACGACTGCACAGCGCACGGCGCTGGAAAAACTGGGAGATTTGGTTTTGAAGGCGGGCTGACTTTTACACCGAAAATTACACAGCCCTTGTAATTTGCTACTACTTTTGTAGCTGTAAAGCCTTAAAATTCGTGGTGGGCGATGCAAGTTTCGAACTTGCGACCCCTGCAGTGTGAATGCCATTGACCGCAAATAAGCAGGTCAAGTTACCTCGACAGGTTGCAATCAAGGCGGCCTGCAATCGGTGTAAACCAGCCAGGTTTTACACCCAGATTACACCGACTGCAGATCGTTTTTTACAGCCAAAGCCAACGCCACCC
>JAYVXE010000196.1:0-1825 GCA_043785395.1 Burkholderiaceae bacterium
TATTGCAAAATCACCCCAACAGAATTGATGGGGTGAAGGTGCACCATAGATCGTTTCAGACTTGGGGGAAGTTACTCCGCGTAGCGGCTTCGTCCAACATGCGAGCCTGCACTTAACTTCTAACAAATAAACGAAACATCACGCCCGGTAAGGTAAAGGTGCACCAGCCCAAGGGCTTTTATAGCTAACCACTTTCCCCGTCGACGACAGCGTTACGAAGGCGGAATGCAGATCTGGCCCGCCGAAGCAGACATTGGTGGCAATAGGGTCTGGCATCGGAAATTGAGCGAGCAAATGCCCGGTAGGGCTAACAACGCTGATGCCGTTGGGGAGGGTTGCTACGTGGAGGTTGCCTTGCACATCCACGGCCATCGAATCGCATAATTGCAGGTCGGGCAGCGTCACTACGAGCCGGCCGGTTCCGGCCAGCAGATTTCTTGACGCAGGTGCCAGCTGGCCGGGTCCAATAATGTCCCAGGCCCAAATACGCGCAGTGAAGGTCTCCGCAGCGTAGAGCGTGCGGCCGTCAGGTGAAAGGGCTATGCCATTGGGGCCGTCCAGCGGAAAGACCACCTCTCTTATTGATGAGCCATCTGCCAGCGCGTAGTAGATAGCGCCGCGGTCGCGGTTGCGCTTGTGCGTGTGGCCATGGTCAGTGAACCAGAAGCCACCATGCGCGTCAAAAGCGATGTCATTGGGGCCGCTAAGCGGCTGGTCGCCGCAGCGCTCATATAGCACCTCTACGGCACCCGTTTTTAAATTTACGGCCTGAATCGAGCCGATCTTGTAGTCGGGTGCGCTACCGCGTGGCAGCAACACGCCGCCGCGCTCGCGCCAGAAAAAACCACCGTTGTTGCAGATGTAGCAGCGGCCGTCGGGGCCGATGGCTGCGCCGTTGGGCCCCCCCCCGACTTGCGCGACCAATACGCGCTCGCCTGAAGGCTTGATGCGCGAAAGACAGCCAGCGGCAATTTCCACCACCAGCAAGCTGCCATCTAGCAGCGCGATCGGTCCTTCAGGGAAGCGAAGTCCCTCCGCAATCACTTGCATCATGTTTGTTCTTTCATGGGCGGGGCAGGATGCGGCGGTCCATTAATACGTTGAGCCAGTGTCGTACTGCGACTTCGGTGTCGACGGTTTCGGTGAAGCCTGCTTGTTTTATCTTGACTGTGCTAACGAAAGCAGGGGGCGGTAGTTCCTTGAGACCATAGCCAAAGCTGAAGTCTGCGTAATGATGCGATTCGCCAAGAAGTTGCGCCATGGTAAGCGGCCGCAAGCCGTGACGCTGCGCGATACGGTCCCACACGGCAGCGCTCGCGGGCAAATGCTTAGCCATGCTGATCGGCAGATCGGGACCGGGCTCTACGCACAGGCTGTCGGCCATTACAGGCCAGATGTCGCGCCAGCTGAACACCTCTCCGTTGGTAAGGTTGAAGTGCTCGCCCCAGGCCGTTGGCGTCCTCGCTGCCCACTCAGCAGCCCGGCCGATCAGGCGTGAATCCACCGCCTCACGCACATAGGGGATGTGGCCCGGGTAGCCAAAAGGCAGCCCCTCCTCGCGGCAAAGCGCTGCATAGATGCCCACCACCGGCAGAATATTCATGACCACGCCCACATTGGGACCCAGCACCACGGTGGGCCGCAAGATCGTCCAGCCGAATCCCTGGCGCTCCGATTGCTGGCGGATCCAGTCTTCCTGCAGCCAGTAGAAGTTAGGGTGCTCGTCGCGTGGATAGCGCTCGCGTGCCGGGATGGGGATCGCATGCAGGTGCACACCATACGCTTTGGTACCCTGCAGCAGCGTGACGTGCTCCAGGCGCGTGGT